>JBDKLJ010000001.1:0-82626 GCA_039806025.1 Actinomycetota bacterium
CTTCGCGGTTTACCCGTCGATGTCGGCATCGGTAACCGAAGCAGCGCGTGCGCTGCACAGACCTAACGTTTAGTTAGTCTTCGATCTCCATAAGCAGGGTTCCGGCTGGAACAGTGGTTCCAACCTCGGCCTTGATATTCGCGATCGTTCCAGCCTTGTGAGCCTTGATTGGCTGCTCCATCTTCATAGCCTCAAGCACGATGATGGTCTGGCCTTCTTCAACGACGTCGCCTTCAGCCACGGCAATCTTGACCACGCTCGACTGCATCTCGGCAACGACCGACTTACCACTCTTGGCCACACCGGCTAGGCCGTGCGACTTGCGCTTCGGAGCGGCACCTGCCGACGCGTTGCTAACCGAGCCACCGAGGTGAGCCGGAAGTGAAACTTCGATTCGCTTGCCATTGACTTCGACGACCACGTTGTTACGAGGGCCAGCTTCGCCCGGTAGGTCTCCGATGCCGTTCCAAGCAGGGATGTCGTTGTTCCATTCGGTTTCGATCCAGCGGGTGTAAACACCAAACTTGCCGGTCTCTCCCGTGAATGCCGGTTCGTTCACGATCTTCTGGTGGAACGGGAGTACGGTAGGTAGACCGTGTACTTCCATTTCGGCAAGTGCGCGGCGAGAACGCTGAAGAGCTTCCTCACGGGTAGCACCGGTGACGATTAGCTTGGCAACCATCGAGTCGAACGAGCCAGAGATAACGTCGCCAGACTGAACACCGGTGTCAACGCGAACACCAGGGCCACCAGGAGCCTTGAACACGTGAACCGGGCCAGGAGCTGGCATAAAGTTCTTGCCGGCGTCTTCGCCGTTGATGCGGAATTCGAACGAGTGGCCACGAATCTCAGGGTCTGGGTAGTCGAGCTTTCCACCCTCGGCCAAGCGGAACTGCTCGCGAACTAGGTCTAGGCCGGTGACCTCTTCGGAAACCGGGTGCTCAACCTGAAGACGGGTGTTTACCTCGAGGAACGAGATGGTGCCGTCTTGGGCAACTAGGAACTCACAGGTTCCGGCGCCAAGGTAGCCAACCTCTTTAAGGATGGCCTTCGAAGAATCGTAGAGACGCTTGATCTGGTCGTCGGTGAGGAATGGGGCTGGAGCCTCTTCAACCAGCTTCTGGTGGCGACGCTGAAGCGAGCAGTCGCGGGTGGAAACCACTACGACGTTGCCGTAGGCATCGGCTAGACACTGCGTCTCAACGTGACGAGGCTTCTCAAGGTACTTCTCAACAAAGCACTCACCGCGACCGAAGGCGGCGATGGCCTCACGGGTTGCCGATTCGAAAAGCTCTGCGACTTCGTCCTGCTGGTAGGCAACCTTGATACCTCGGCCACCGCCACCGAAGGCTGCCTTGATGGCAACCGGGAGTCCGTGCTTCTTAACGAAATCTAAAACTTCTTCTGCGCCCGCAACCGGGTTGATGGTTCCAGGTGCTAGAGGGGCGCCAACCTTCTCGGCAACGTGACGTGCCGAGACCTTGTCGCCCAGGCGCTCGATGGCCTCAGGGCTAGGGCCGATCCAAATGATGCCGGCAGCCAAAACGGCGCGAGCGAATTCGGCGTTCTCGGCAAGGAAGCCGTAGCCAGGGTGAATTGCGTTTGCCCCAGATTCGCGGGTGATCTTCAAAATCTTGTCGATGACCAGATAGGTCTCGGCCGAGGTGGTTCCATTCAGCGCGTAAGCTTCGTCGGCTACCTTGACGTGAAGTGCGTCACGGTCTTGATCCGCGTAAACAGCGACCGAAGCGATGCCAGAGTCTTTGGCGGCACGAGCAATGCGAACGGCAATCTCACCGCGGTTGGCAATTAGGACCTTCGTAATTTTGGCGTTAGTCATGGAGACAAGCCTATTCGTTTGTAAGGCTTTTAGCGGTTCCAAAAAGTCACATATTGGATACCGAGCCGAAGGCTCAATTCCCGCAAAGTTGTGAGTGAAAGGCCAACCACCGTGTGGGTATCGCCCTCGATTTTGGTGAGAAATGCGCCACCGAGGCCGTCGATAGTGAAAGCCCCGGCAACTTTTAACGGTTCCCCGGTTGCCACATAGGCCTCGATCTCGTCATCTGAGATGTCTGCGAAATACACCACAGATGAGGAAGTCTTTCCGGTCGCCGGAGGCATGGCTTCACCGCGACGATTGTCGATTAACCAGTGGCCGGTGTGAAGAACTCCGGTTTTCCCGCGCATCCGCTTCCAGCGATCAATGGCAACCTGCGGTTCGTGGGGCTTACCAAGAACTTGACCGTCGAACTCAAGGACGGAGTCGCAGCCAATAACCACCGAACCAACCGATTCGCTCCTACTGGCCACGGCTTCGGCTTTCGCCTTGGCTAGAACGTGAACCAAATCGGCAGGAGATCCGATTAGTCCCATGCTCTGGGCTCTGGCACCGACCGCTTCTTCGTCGACCTCAGGTGCAATCGTCACCGGTTCGATTCCTCCGGCTCGAAGCAATGCGAGTCGGGCTGGAGAAGTTGATGCCAAAACTAGACGGGTCATGCGCGATAGTCTGCCACACTTAACGGGTGAATAAATCTTCGAACTGGCTTGGCCAAACCTTTGACGTAACTATTGAGAAGGTCGCCCACGGCGGAATCTTCGTTGCCCGCCACGAGGGTCGTGTAGTCTTCGTCTCACACGTGCTGCCTGGCGAAAAGGCAACCGTGAAGGTCTTCGAAGATACAGGCAAGGGGTTCTGCCGAGCCGAGCCGGTAAAGATCTTGGAAGCCAGCCCGGATCGGGTCACTCACTTCTGGAAGGAAGCCGGGGTTGGCGGTGCCGGTGGTGCCGAATTCGGACACATCAACCTAAAGCGTCAGCGTGAACTCAAAGCCGATGTCCTCGAGGAAGCCCTTGAGCGTTTCTCTGGAATCAAAAAACGAGTCGAAGTTGAAGCCGCTCCAGGCGATGACGAAAACAACGGCTTGGCATACCGAACCCGCATTCAATTGCACGTTGACGAAGCCGGAAACGTCGGCCCTTACCGTGAACGCAGCCACGAGGTGGTTCGCGTCAAGAAGCTCCCACTCGCTGTTGAAGACATTCAGGAACTAGAGTTCCAGAACCGCAACTACCAGAGTGTCTCCAAGATTGAGGTTTCCGCCTCGAGCACCGGTCAGGTGCAGTGGCAGATCGACAAGAAGCTTCAGGGCGACGAACGTCTTATCGAGCGAGCAGGTGGCCGCACCTTCCGAATCAGCGGCGGCGGGTTCTGGCAGGTTCACAAGCGTGCTCCAGAAGTTCTTACCTCTGCGGTAAACGATTTTGTCGAAGCAGCCGGCATCGACCTCTCCGCAAATAACCTAGATCTCTATGGCGGGGTTGGCCTCTTCACCGGAACACTGGCTGCGAAGTTCGGAAGCGACCTTCGGATGACCACGGTTGAGTCGTTCCGACAGGCCACCGACGACGCCGCGCTAAATCTTCGCGACCTTCCAAACGTGACCGCGGTTTGTGAACCGGTTGAACGTTTTCTAAACAAACACAAAGACGAAAAGGGTGGCGCCACCATCGTCCTAGATCCACCTCGTGCCGGTGCCGGTGCCAAGGTGATTGAGAAGCTAATCGCACTGAAGCCGAAACACATCGTCTACGTGGCCTGCGACCCAATCGCGCTTGCTCGCGACCTAAAGCCACTGCTCGAAGAATTCGATTTGGCTGGAATTCGCGCATTTGACCTATTCCCTCACACCCACCACGTAGAAGTGGTTGCTAGTCTGATTCGCAAATGAGCGAAGAGAGCCTGGATCTCGGCACCGAACCGGTGAGCGTGGTTATCGTTGATGACCACGACGCCATTCGTTACGGATTCAAGGCTCAGTGTGCGGATTTCAACTTCGAGCTTTTAGCCGAAAGCGCCACAGTTGACGACGCCCTGGCAAAGCTGGGTACTCGCGACTGCCAGGTGGCTGTTCTCGATTTATCGCTCGGCGATGGTTCTACGGTTTCTGAAAACGTTTCAAAGTTTGTCGCCAGAGGTATCCAGGTTTTGATCTATTCGATTGGTGACAAGCGCCCTCAAATCAATGCCGCGCTCAAGGCAGGTGCAGCCTCGATCGTCACCAAGTCACAGAGCATGAACGACCTGGCAAGAGCCGTTCGACTGGTTTCGCACGGTGTGTACATCAACAACACCCAGACGGCTGCCGCAATCGATGCCGACCTTGAATTCAAGCGCGATGCCAAACTTTCCCCTAAAGAATCTGAAGTCCTTTCGCTCTATGCATCGGGTCTCGCACAGAAGCAGGTGGCGTACCAGTTGGGAATCGCCGACAGCACTGTTAAGGAACATATCGATCGGGTGCGTCAGAAGTATGCCAAGGTTGGCCGCCCGGTAACTTCCAAAACCGAGTTGCTTCGACGCGCCATCGAGGACGGAATCATTGAAGACATCGCCTAACGATGAAACGATTCCAACCTTCGCACTTGCGCGAGTTGAGATTATCGTCGGACGCATCTTTTCGGTAGCAGCCCTCGCCACCTCGATTGAGATGGTTCTGAATGGCCTCGGCAGTCTGAAGATTGTGATTCCTTGGATCTTCTTCGCCAGTGTCGGGCTCATTATCTTGGCTCAGCTTTCGGCTCTCGTCAATTTTTGGTTCAAGCTTGAACATCGCTGGATTTATGTTTGGCACGGCCTTGCATACTTGGTTGCCTTCGTGCTCTATCCGGTTTCGGTTTCTTCGGGGTTCTCCGCGCAGAGCGACTATCGTCCTTGGATTTGGTGGGCAACCGGCACGGCAAGCATGGCCATGGGAATGTACCTGCCGCGTTGGTGGGCAATCGCCTATGCGGTGTTCATGCCGGGAAGCTGGGTGTTGCTGCGTATTTCGCCGATTGGTGGAACTGCCCCGATTGGTTTGGCTGTTCTCGATGGCGCATACATCGTGCTGTTTTCGGCAGCGGTTTTGAGCTTGGTTGTGATGATGAGAGTCGCGGCCCGAAAAGTCGATCTGGCAAATGGTAAAGAGTTGCTAGTTTCTCGCGACCGCGCAGCGCTTGAAGCAGCCGAGCGCGAGCGCGAACAAGTTGATGACCTGATTCACGACCAGGTTTTGACCACTCTACTTCTGGCTTCAAAAGCCGAGGATGCGGAACACCGCAGGCTAGCTACCGAGAGCGCAAATCGTGCCATAGAACGTTTAGATTTTGTTGCCAGCGGCAAGGATGCCAGCCAAGACGTGTTTCTGGGAGCGAACTTCGCAGCGTCTCTAGAGCGAGCAATCTTGCGATTGGCGCCAAACTTTCGCTGCAACGTTAGCGTCACCTCGGAACTGAGCATCCCGCTTGCGGTCGGTATTGCAATCACCGATGCAACATTGCAGGCGGTGCAGAATTCGATTCAGCACGCTGGAAGCAACGCCGACCGCTACGCCAGAATCAAGGTGGATGGCAAACGCATCAAGGTAGCGATAGTTGACAACGGTAAAGGCTTCCATCCTTCCAGGGTTCCGTCTAACCGCCTAGGTATTCGTAACTCGATTTCTAGGCGAATGATTTCGGTCGGCGGAGATAAACCCGCGGTGATTTCGGCACCGAGAAAAGGCACCACCATAACGCTCACGTGGAGGTTGCCACGTGATTAACCTTCAACGAATTGCGGTCTCCGCCGTGGCAATTTTGTTTGCGGCGTTCCATGCGATCCTCGGCGCTCTGTCGTGGGAGAAATACGACCGAGTAGACCTGCTCACGATCTCCATCGGGGTCTACCTAGTAACGGTTGCCTTGAGCGTGGTGCTTCGTCCCGGGTTAGAAATGGGTTGGCTTCTCGCCGTAGTCGCTGTGATTGGAGCCGTGGCAACCGCTGTCATCGCAAATGTGGGCATTAGTGCTGGCCAGACCGGCACCTACGCGAGCTGGTACGTAGGTGGTATGGGCGTGCTACTCGGTGTGGTTGCAGTGCGAGGTCAGGCGGTCTTCGCCTGGATCGGAGCAATTCTGGTTACCTTGGTCGTGGTCCAAGCGGCTGGGTTACAGGGAATCCTCACAGCCGGAGTGGTTGGTATGGCAGTTTTGATTGCCGCGGGCCAGGGAACGGCTCGGGCTCTGCGCCGAGCAGACCGCGAACTGACCGAGTTGCAGGCCAGCGAAAAGGCGTCGCAAATTGCAATCACCGTTGCCGAAAGTTCGGCACGCGAACGTCGGTCGCGATTGCGAAATGTTTTAGAGATGGCTTTGCCAGCGCTAAGCCACATTAGAGAAAAAGCCGGAAAGTTGAGCAAACGAGAACGTGAGCAGCTTCTGAATCTTGAAGCCAACCTACGAGATGAAATTCGCGGACGACTGCTGGTCAGCGATGAGGTTCGTAAATCGGTCACCGCTGCACGCGATCGCGGAATTCAGGTGCTGCTGCTCGACGAAGGTGGCATGGAGAACTTGACCAAAAATGAACGAAAGCACGTGCTGGTAAAAGTGGCTGCGGCAATTGATTCGGTCAAGTCCGGAAAGGTTACAGTGCGCTCGCCACGTGGTGAATCATTCGTAGTGACGGTTGTCGCAACCCGTCCGGGTACTTCGGCACCGGATCTTTGGTTACGGCTTTAAAGTGAGAAAACCGGTGGCGTCCCACCGGTTTCTACCCCCTTCGCCTGCCTTGGCAGACCTCCCCAGAATTCCGAGCCCCTTAGTTCTCGTATGAATTCCTTGAAAAAAGTATGACGCTGAAAGATAGGGGACACCAGCAAAACGGTGTCCCCTTTTAAGTGGATAGAGAATTTAGTCCAAACCGGGGCGACCGCTAGCCGACCACTGGCCAAAGCCAGGCACAACTCCGCCACGCAAGACCGCGCTGTTGCGACCCCAGGTTGATCGGAACTTCTTTGGAGCCCTGGCCTTCGCGGCTTCGACCTCGGCGATCGTGGCGTTCAAAACGGCAATCACTGTGGCCAGCTCGGCATCGCTAGGGTTGCCGCGCACCACCTTGATTACGCTCTGAAGCTCGTTCGGTTCGATCATTTTTATAGCGGGATGTTTCCGTGCTTCTTCGGTGGCAGGCTGGCACGCTTGGTGCGCAGTGCGCGAAGAGACTTGATGATTTCGATGCGGGTGGCAGCTGGCTCGATGATTCCATCTAACTCACCGCGTTCGGCAGCTAGGAATGGGCTGGCTACGTTGTAGGTGTACTCGGCCGCTAGCTTGTCGCGAACCGCGGCCACATCGGCGCCAGATTCTTCAGCTTCCTTGATCTTGTCGCGGAACAAAATGTTGACCGCACCCTGGCCACCCATAACCGCGATCTCGGCGGTTGGCCAAGCCAGGTTGATGTCGGCGCCGAGCTGCTTTGAGCCCATAACGATGTAAGCGCCTCCGTAAGCCTTGCGAGTGATAACGGTTACCAGTGGCACGGTTGCTTCGGCGTATGCGTAAAGCAGTTTTGCGCCGCGACGGATAACACCGGCCCACTCCTGGTCGGTTCCTGGTAGGTAACCAGGGACGTCAACCAGCGTCAGGATAGGAATCGAGAAGGCGTCGCAGAATCGCACGAAACGAGCTGCCTTTTCACCGGCTTCGATGTTTAGGGTTCCGGCCATCTGTGAAGGCTGGTTAGCCACAATTCCGACGCTGTGGCCGTCCACGCGGGCAAAGCCGATGACGATGTTAGGCGCAAACAGAGGTTGAACCTCGAGGAACTCATTGCCATCGACGAGCGACTGAATGATCGTGTGCATGTCGTAAGGCTGGTTCGGGGAGTCAGGGATGATGGTGTCTAGAGCGCGGTCGGCTTCGGTGATCTCAAGTTCACCGGTTGCGTCGTAGACCACGGTCTCGCTGAGGTTGTTCTCGGGAAGGTAGCTAAGCAGCGAACGAGCGTAGTCGAGCGCGTCGTCTTCGTCCGAGGCTAGGTAGTGGGCAACACCCGAGGTGCGGTTGTGGGTCAGTGCTCCACCGAGCTCTTCCATTCCAACGTCTTCGCCGGTTACGGTCTTGATTACATCCGGACCGGTCACAAACATGTTCGAGGTCTTGTCGACCATGATTACGAAGTCGGTTAGTGCAGGGGAGTAAACGGCGCCACCGGCAGCTGGGCCCATGATGATCGAGATTTGTGGGATTACGCCGGAAGCCATGGTGTTGCGCTTGAAGATTTCGCCGTACTTACCGAGAGCGATTACACCCTCCTGGATGCGGGCGCCTCCCGAGTCGAGAATTCCAATCAGTGGCACACCGGTAGCGATGGCTAGGTCCATGACCTTGATGATCTTGTTTCCGGCCGCTTCACCAAGCGAACCGCCGAAGATGGTGAAGTCCTGCGAGAACAGCGCAACCTGACGACCTCCGATGGTGCCGACACCGGTCACCACCGAGTCGCCGTATGGGCGGTTCTTGTCCATGCCAAATGCGGTCGAGCGGTGACGCACGAATTCGTCGAGTTCAACAAATGAACCCGGGTCTAGCAACAGTTCGATGCGCTCGCGGGCGGTTTTCTTACCCTTGGCGTGCTGCTTTGCGATTGCGGCTTCACCACTGGCATGAACTGCCTGGTGGTAACGCTCACGAAGATCGGCTAGTTTTCCAGCGGTGGTTGCATAGTCTGGCTTGTGGTCAGTCATAAAAGTAAGCGTAGTCCTTCGCAGGCTGATTACCATTGTGGCAATGGACTTTTTAGACAGCAGCAGAATTGCCAATCGATTCGAATATGTTGAATCGACCGGCTCTACCAATACCGATTTGGTGGCCCAGGCCACCACAAGCCCCGTCGACTTCCCGCATCTGAGCGTTTTGGTGGCCGGTTCGCAAACCGCTGGTCGCGGTCGAACCGGGCGAGCTTGGGTTTCACCTGCGGGGAAATCGCTAAGTATTTCTGTTTTGGTCAGACCAAACTGGACTCCGGAGCAGTTGGGTTGGCTACCTCTGGTTGCCGGAGTTGCCATGCGTTCGGCAATCTCAGAAGTCTTACCCGAGAAAGCCGTCGCCCTAAAGTGGCCAAACGACGTGCAGGTTGGTGGTTTGAAAATTGCCGGCATCCTCGCCGAGTTGCTACCTAACCTTACCGGTGTCGTGATCGGCGCCGGCCTAAACCTCACCCTTTCCAAAGCCGAACTACCAATCGAGGCAGCGACATCGCTACTTCTCGAAGGCGCCGAGGTAAGTGCCGATGAAATACTGTCGGGCTATCTAAATCACCTAAAGAATCTCACCGAGGATTTCGATGGTGTTCCAGGTTTGGTTCGAGCCGCCTGTTCGACCATCGGTTTGCCGGTGAAGGCGATTTTGCCAAGCGACGAGGAAGTATTCGGAACGGCCGTCGGAATCGATGAAACCGGCCGCCTGCTAATCCAGGTCGGTGCATCAGAACAGCTCTTCGCCGTGTCAGCCGGTGACGTCACTCACCTGCGACACAATTAACTTATGGAAATCTACGCCCGCATTCGTCCGCGTTTGGTTCTGCTCACGCTCCCGACGATTTGGCTGTTTCTTATCTCCGGCGTTGTAAGTTTCTTTTCCACTTACAAGCTCGACACCTGGCAGTTTTATACCCTCTGGGCTACAGCAGCTGTTGCGTTCGTCATCGCCTGGCTGATCCCGGTTTTGCGCTACGCCGCCAAGTTCATCGACGTAACCTCAAACGGAGTTTTGGTTCGAAACGGATTTGGATCGAGAAACACGCACGATATTGCCTGGACGTCTCTGGCATCCGTTACCGCATCGGTTCGGGGGCTGCAGTTCAACCTCAAAGATGGCTCAAGCTTCAAAGTGCGCGGCTACGCCTGGCCCAAGACCATTGCCCGCGAACTCCAGAACGCGCTTTAGAGGAAAATAGACTTATGGGTTTTCGTGTAGGTGTCATCGGCGGCGGGCAATTGGCTCGCATGATGATTGTTCCTGCCCAAAACTTAGGGCTCGAAATCAAGGTTTTTGCTGAAACACCGGGTTCCTCTGCCGAGAAGGCTGCGACCCAGGTTGGCGACTACACAGACATCAATCAGATTTCGGAGTTTGCGAAAACCGTCGATGTGATCACTTTCGATCATGAACACGTACCAATTGGCGTCTTGGAAGTTTTGGAGTCGGCCGGTGTTTCGGTGCAGCCTCCTTCGAAGGCGCTCGCTTTTGCGCAAAACAAGCTGAGCATGCGAGCCAAACTTTCTGAGCTCGGGCTTCCAATGCCCGATTGGGCCGAGGTTAGAAACGCTTCGGAATTACAAGAATTCATCGACGCCCACGGCGGCTCTGCCGTAGTGAAAACTCCAATCGGCGGCTACGACGGCAAGGGTGTGGCGATGGTTCGCTCCGCCTCGGATGTAAGCGATTGGCTAACTCCAGAAAATCTTTCTAAGTTCGGTGGCTCGCTTTTGGTTGAAGAGAAGGTTGCGTTTACCAGAGAGCTTGCCCAGCTGTGCGCTCGCAGACCGTCTGGCGAAATGCGCACCTGGCCTCTTGTGCAGACCGTGCAGAAAGACGGCGTCTGCTCAGAGGTTTTGGCACCGGCCCCTGGCGCTATCGACGCCACCCTTCACGAAGCAGCGGAAATTGCAATGCGAGTCGCCACCGGCCTTGGCGTCACCGGTGTTCTGGCTGTCGAGCTTTTTGAAACCGCCGATGGTCGCATTCTGATTAATGAGTTGGCCATGCGACCACACAACTCAGGTCACTTCAGTATCGAAGGCTCGGTCACCAGCCAATTCGAGCAACATCTGCGAGCCGTGCTTGACCTTCCTCTGGGCAGCACCGAACCCACTGCAAATCACGCCGTCATGATCAATCTGCTCGGCGTTGATGATCAAAACGATTTCGTAACCACCTACCCAAAGGCACTTGCCGCGCATCCTTCGGCGAAATTCCACACCTATGGGAAGTCGGCTCGCAAGGGACGAAAGATGGGTCACGTGACCGTAATCGGTGATGACGCGCAGGCAACGCGCGCCGAGGCCATCGCCGCGGCAGCCGTGTGCCTACAGGGCTAGCGCCAACCCTTTCTCTAAAATTAAGTCTTATGAGCACTCCTCTTGTTGGCGTTGTTATGGGTTCGGATTCCGACTGGTCGGTAATGTCGGACGCCGCCGAAGCACTTAAAGAATTTGGCATCCCGTTTGAGGTTGAGGTGCTCTCTGCACACCGAACACCTGAGCGCATGATCGAGTGGGGTAAAGCCGCCGCCGGTCGTGGCATCAAAGTGATCATCGCCGGTGCCGGAGGAGCAGCCCACCTGCCTGGCATGCTGGCCTCGGTGACCACTCTTCCGGTGATTGGTGTACCTGTGCCTCTTGCGAAACTAGACGGCCTCGACTCACTTCTTTCAATCGTGCAAATGCCTGCTGGCATTCCGGTTGCCACGGTTTCAATTGGGGGAGCCCGCAATGCCGGCATCCTGGCCGCCCGAATCCTTGGTTCTTTCGATGAAAGACTTTCCGCAAAACTGGCCGCATTTACCGAGTCACTCAAGAGTGCGGTTGCCGAGAAGAACGAGAAACTGAAATCTCAAATCTAGGTCAACGTCGCAGCCCGTTTCGGGATGTAGAACGAGCAGATTCTCGCCAGATGCGCACTCGCGCCTGGTGGTTGTTGGCCATGTCTTTCATAATTCCTGGCACCGCGCAGCTGGTCGGTGGCAACCGTAAGCTCGCCAGATTCGCACTTCGAGTGACCTTGGTGAACGTTGCACTCATTGCGATTGCAGCGATTCTGTTTTTCATCAACCGCACCTGGCTGGTGGCAATCTTCACCGTGCCATTCATTACGACCGTCCTTGGCTGGTACCTCTGGATATTTGCAGCGTTCTGGTTCGTGCTGATTATCGACGCCATGCGTCTAAGCCAGCTCGGTCGGGTTGAGGGCAGATCAAAGTGGATTTTGCTCGGAGCGTTTCTGGGTATCGGAGCACTTGCCGGCGGAACCATCGCCTATGCCGGAAACGTGAGTGTATCCAGCGCCTCGGCAATTAGTTCGATCTTCAACCAGGGCGGAAGCACCGAACCGGTTGACGGTAGATACAACATTTTGGTTTTGGGGTCGGATGCCGGGAGTGATCGATTCGGCGTACGTCCCGACTCAATCTCGGTCTTCAGTGTCAGCGCCACCACCGGCAAGGTAGTGGTCATCGGTATCCCTCGCGGTCTCGAGCACGTTCCGTTCAGTAGCGACTCTCCGCTTTGGAAGGCATACCCGAATGGTTGGAACTGTCTAAATGAGTGTCTAATCAACGCACTCTATAAGAACGTGATGGATAACCACCAAGACCTTTACCCCGACGCCAAAAAGCACGGCTCCACCCCAGGCGTCGAGGCAACCAAAGATGCCGTTGAGGGTGTCACCGGTCTCAAAATTTCCAGCTACGTCATGATCGAAATGCACGCGGTCAGCAAACTTATCGACGCACTCGGCGGTGTGACCATCGACGTCAAGCAGCGCCTGCCAATTGGTGGACAGGCCGATGACGCATCGGATGCCAAGGCTTGGATTGAGGCAGGAAAACAACACATGGACGGCTACACCGCACTTTGGTATGCCCGCTCCCGCCACACCACCTCAGACTTCGACCGCATGAGACGGCAGAAGGAAGTTGAGCAGGCGGTTCTCGACCAGATGAACCCGGCGACGATTTTCTCCCGATTCCAGGAAGTTGCCGCCGCCGGCAAACAGTTGGTTCTCACCGACATTCCTAAAGACATGCTTTCGAAGTATCTGGACCTAGCCATCAAGGCAAAGAAAAAAGGCATGAAGGTTCTCGATCTAGTGCCTGAAAAGGGCTACCACCCCGGTAATCCGAATTACAGCAAGATTCGCCAGGACATCGCGAATATCATTGCCAAAAACAAGTAACAACTAAACTTCATAGGTAACTAAAAGATGAGCGGAGCGCCGAGTATGAGTACCGAAGAGTACGCACTCGAACACGGGTTGAAGAAGGTTGGCGCTCGCCCAAGCCTCGGTCAATACGTGAAAGATGCGTTCAAGCGTCTCGACTTTGCCTACACCTTGGCCAGCTATACGCTCGAGGCTGGCAACGCCAAGAGCCGACTCGGTTCGTGGTGGAACGTTTTGCTTCCAACCATTCAGGCTGGAACCTATGGCTTGATCTTTGGTCTGATTTTGGGAGCGAACAAGCCCGACAACTTCCTCCCGTTTTTGTTCACCGGCGTTTTTCTTTTTAGCTACATCCAGGGTTCGTTCAGCGGGGGCGCTGGTGCAATCATCTCCAACAACGGCCTTGTAAAGAGCCTCTCGTTCCCACGAGTGCTCCTGCCGCTGTCAATCGTGATGTCTCAAACCCTTACCCTTTTCCCTCAGCTCCTGGTCCTCGCAGTCATTCTTCTTGCAGTCCAGCACACCATCAGTTTCAGCTGGCTGCTGCTGATTCCGCTGATCGCATTGTTGTTCATCTTCAACTTTGGTTTGGCCATGATCATGGCTCGCGTCACCGTTCACGTGCGCGATCTCAACAAGCTGGTTCCGTTTATCTCTCGAATCCTTTTCTATGTCAGCGGTGTGTTCTTCTCGGTTGAAAAGATTTTCACCACCGACAGCATTTACGCGACCCTAATCAAATTGAATCCGATCTTCGATTTCCTAAACATCGCTAGAAGCGCGCTCGTGGAGGGTTATCCGCAGCACCCAGAAGAGTGGATCATCGTATCGCTCTGGGCGTTTGGAATGGCAGCTATCGGTTTGATTTTCTTCTGGAGTGCGGAGGAGCGCTATGGCCGCGACGACTAAGAAGAAGACCGAGACTCGAAACCCGGTTGTGATCATCGACGACGCTCACATCACCTATAAGGTTTTCGCATCAGGACGTCGTGCCACTCGCGGTAACTCTGGCGGTGGTTTGCTTTCAAAGAAGATGAAGCTTCAGGAAGTGCGCGCGGTAAAGGGCGTCTCCTTCACCGTATACGAGGGTGAGTCAATCGGAATCATCGGCAGTAACGGCTCCGGTAAGTCTTCACTTATGAGTGCTCTAGCCGGACTAACCCCGCTAACCGGCGGTGCCATTTATGCAAACGCACGCCCAAATCTATTGGGTGTTGGTGGTCTTCTCCTTCCAAACCTCTCCGGTGAGAAGAACATCCTCCTCGGTGGTTTGGCCATGGGTTTCACCAAGAAAGAAATCGCCGCCAAGGTGGATGAGATCACCGAATTCGCTGGTCTTCAGGATTTCGTAGGTCTACCAATGCGCACCTACTCGCAGGGTATGTCGGCACGTCTTCGCTTCGCCATTGCGGCGTCCAAGGACCACGACATCTTGATCATCGACGAAGCGCTAGCCGTTGGCGACCAAGAATTCCGCAACCGCTCAGAAGCGCGCATGCGTGAAATGCGCGAAAACGCCGGAACCGTGTTCCTAGTTAGCCACAGCATGAAGTCGATCATTGACACCTGCACCCGCGTGATTTGGATTGAGAAGGGCGAGCTTCGCATGGACGGCGACCCGAAAAAGGTTACCGCCGCCTACAACAAGTTCGTCGGCTCAACCACCGTTGACTAATGGCTAGAAAAGCGCCCAAAGTATCGGTGATCATGCCGGTCCTCAATGAGGAAGAGCATCTTGAAGCGGCGGTCAACTCCGTCCTAGCGCAAAACTTTGACGGCGAGCTACTGATCGCTCTAGGTCCTTCGACCGATGGAACCGATGCAGTGGCAAAGCGTCTTGCGAACTCCGACGAAAGAATTCGACTGGTTCCAAACCCGCGCTCACTAACCACGGTTGCCATGAACACCTGCATCGCTTTGGCTAAGCACGATTACATCGTTCGCATCGACGCACACAGTGAACCTGGCGAAGGCTACATTGCCAGAAGCATAGAAATTCTCGAAGAAACTGGAGCCGACCTGGTCGGCGGTGTTATGGCCGCCAAAGGTAAGACATTGTTTCAACGTTCTGTCGCCTGGGCATACACAAGTCGATTTGGTCTTGGCGGTGCAAGCTACCACGTTGGTGGGGAAGCCGGTGAAGCTGAGAGCGCATACCTCGGCGTATTCAGAAAATCTGCCCTAGAGCGCGTTGGTGGCTACGACGAATCCATCATCCGCGGAGAAGACTGGGATTTGGCCCAGCGCATTAAGTCAACCGGTGGTTTGGTCTGGTTCAGCCCAGAACTGCAGGTAACCTACTGGCCGAGATCAAGCTGGCGCTCGCTAGTAAAACAGTTTTATTCAACCGGCGCTTGGCGTGGTGATCTCACGAAGCGAGACCTAGGCAGAACCTCGCTGCGCTACTTCATTCCACCAGCCCTGGTGATTGCCCTGGTTCTAGGTAACCTGCTTTGCGTATTCGGGGTAACGATCGGCTGGTTGCCTTTACTGGGCTACCTCGCGGCGGTCGTCCTAGTTGGTTTTATCGCCAAGTTGCCGCCGGTGCCGCTGGTCCTGGCCACCATGCATCTGTCTTGGGGCGTTGGATTCATCGTTGGATACATCGGCGGTGCGGCTGGAACGCTGGACCGAAGTCGAGTGACCAAATGAACCTAAAAGCCTATTCACCAACGCGAATTCTCGGTGCATTACGCCGCAGGGGTCTGGCCTACATTCGAAAGCTTCAGTACCAGCCTGGTAGGTTGCCAATCCAAAAAGGGGTTGTGCTTTTTGATTCATTCAACGGCAAGGTCATTGGCGATAACCCGCTCGACATTTTTTTAGAATTACAAAAAGTTCGCCCGGATCTAAAGTTCTATTGGACCATTGGCGCGGGGACCAAAGCACCTGCCGGGTCGACGGGTATTCGCTTTGAGAGTAAAGCCTGGCTCGAACTCTTGGCATCCGCAGAGTACATCGTTGCCAACACCTCGCTGCCTTGGTATTTCCGCAAAGTAAAAGGTCAAACATATTTGCAGACCTGGCACGGTACGCCGCTAAAGCGCCTAGTGCACGACATTCCCCCTGGCTCGCTTACCAAGAGTTACCTCGACACCATGGACCGCGAAGCAGCCGCCTGGGATTACCTTATTTCTCCTTCCGTTTTTTGCAGCGAGGTGCTTCCACGTGCATTTGGCTACAAGGGCGAAGTGCTCGAGACCGGCTACCCACGTAACGATCGACTTAAGACCCACACCGCCGAAGATCGCCAGCGCCTTCGCGCGGCACTCGGTGTGACCGACCCAAAGACCGTCCTGGTGATGTACGCGCCAACCTGGCGTGACTACAAGCGAACCGCGACTGGCAACTGGGATTTGGTTAGCTACATGGATCCAAACATCAAACTGCCGGAAGGCTTCCGCATGATGTTCCGCGGGCACACCAACACCCACGCTATCGATTCCACGAAAGCGGCCGGAAGCGCCATCGACGTCACCAAGTATCCAGACGTCACCGAACTTTATATCGCAGCCGATGTTTTGGTTACCGACTACTCGTCGGTGATGTTCGATTTCTCGGTAACCGGGAAGCCAATCATTTTCCTGGCTCCAGATCTTGAACGCTATCGAGCCGAACGCGGGTTCTACTTCGATTTTGAAGCGGAAGCACCTGGCCCAATTTTGACCACCGACCAAGAGGTTGTTGAAACTCTTGGCAAACTCCCAGAAACCGCAAAACGCTTCCAGAAGGCTTATAAAAACTGGCAGCAGAAGTTCAACAACCTTGAAGATGGTCGTGCTTCGGAGCGAGTTGTTAGGGCTGTTTGGCCTAAGCGCTAATAGGCTTAAAGCGAGGTCCTAGCTATAGGAGGACGCATGAAGCTACGCATTTTGGCAGGATTTAGCCTTTTGGCCGTTTCCCTTACTCTGGGTTCTTGCAGCATGCTTTACCCAGGCCCTTCGCCCACGTCGACTGAAACCCCAACGGAGACCCCGACCGAGACTCCAACCGAGACTCCAACGCCGACCGTGGACCCTAACCTGAATCAGGTTTCGATCAATATCATCGACGCGAATGGATTCAAGGACAACGGATACGTGCAAGTGATTGCCTCAGTCGATGGCGTTATGGAAGACGATGGCAAGTGCACGCTTGTGGTTACGCAGGGCGGTCAAAGCCAGAGCGTTGAAGTTGCCGCTGAATCTAATGTCAACTCGACCCAATGCTTCCCGATGCAGGTGCCAATTGCCTCATTTAAGAACGGAAATGCAAAATTCACCGTCTCTTACCTTTCGGACGCATCCGCTGGAACTAACTCAGGAACCGTGCAGATCCAGTAATGAAAAACTGGCTTCGAAAAACACTGGTGGGCCTGCTCAGTTTGAGCCTGGCTTTCATCGGTGTGGTCGCGGCCGAAGAGCCTAGCCATGCTTTAGACGGCAGCACCTTCGATCCAGGTCTAATCATCTCTGACGCGGTCTTCAACGACTGGGGCACGATGAATGCGTCGCAGATCCAGAAGTTCCTTGAAGCCAGAGTGCCCACCTGCACCGATGGCGATGGTGGCCCCAAATGCCTACGTAATTACAAAGAAAACATTGTAGGTAGTTACGCAATCAGGGGTTCGCTTCACAACTACTCGCTGCACATCTGTGCCGATGTTCCAGCCGCCTCGAATCAGACCGGCGCCCAGATCATTTACGCGGTGGCAGTAGCCTGTCGAATCAATCCACGTGTTCTGATCGTTACCTTGCAAAAAGAGCAGGGTCTGATTACCGCAGCCGATCCAACCACCTACATGTACAAGGCGGCCATGGGCTATGGCTGCCCAGACTCGGCTCCGCAGATTTGTGGACAGGATTCCAATTCAAGCTCGCGACTGTTCTGGCAGCTGTATCGGGCTGCCTGGCAGTTGCGCTGGTATGGCGATGCACGCGGAAGTTTCACATATCTCAAGCCTGGAACCACGATCAGCATGGGTTATCACCCAACTAGTTCGTGTGGCAGAAAGTCTTTCAAGCTCAAGAGCCAGGCCACAGCCAAGCTTTACTACTACACGCCATACACCCCGAATGCCCGAGCCCTAGCCAACCTTTGGGGTTCCGGAGACAGCTGCAGTGCTTACGGAAACCGTAACTTCTGGAGAACCTTCTGGACCTGGTTCGGCTCTCCGGTTGCTGGTTCTTACCTTTTGAAGTCGTCCTCGAACGAAAACTATTTGGTGAACCAAGACACCAACAAGCGTTACCTAATTACCGACGCCGCTCTCATTGATGACTTCGCACCGCTCGGTCCGGTTGGAACCATCTCCGACGCCTACATGGATAGCTTCACCAACGCTGGCGAATTGAAGCGCTTGGTACAAGACGGAACCACGGCAAAACGCTATCTGATTGTCTCTGGCCTCAAATATGAAGTTGCCAACCAAGCTCAGGCAACCGCGTTGGGTCTCGACTGGGCAGGCGCTCCAGAGCTAACCAGCATTCAACTCTCGATCTTCGACAACCTGGCATTTGCTAAATCTGCAACAAGCGACGAAGTGTTCCTGCTGCAGGGATCCACCCGAGCACTCATTTCTGATCCAGTGCTGTTGGAGACCCTGAAACCAATTGGCGGAACCGCGGTTTTGACCGACCAGGTCTTGAATGCATTCACGCTGGTAAATCCGGTGACTTCGCTGGTCATGGACACGGCCGGGTTGCGATACAACCTATTGGATGGCAAAAAGATTCCGATTGCTACCACCACCGTAGCCAGTGCGGTTGGCTTGAACTGGAACAATGCCACCGTCATTTCGACAGCGCAACTTGCCAAGGTTTCTACAGCAAGTTTCATCAAGGCCACTGGTGCCGGCAGTAGTTATTTCCTGAGTGAGGGAAAGAAGCATCTGGTTGGCTCTGGACTGGCTTCCACTGTCAGCAAATTTGGATCAACAGCGTCGGTGTCGGCAGATTTTGTAAGCCGCTTCCCAGCGGGTACCGATCTCATTCCACTTTTGAAGACCTCTACCGACACCTGGTATGTTTCTGGCACTCAGAAGTTCAAAGCCACTCAAGCTCAAGCTACAGCGATGGGCCTTGACTGGTCGAAGTCGGTATTGATTACATCAACCCAATCGGGAACTCTCTCGAGCCCGATACTGATGAAGACTTCGGCAAATGCCACAACCTACCTGGTCGATGGCTACGCGGATAAGTATCCATTGGCAACTTCCGACCTTTCGATTTATGAATCTTTTGGCGCGGTCGGTGTGGTGCCGAGCGGTTACCTAAACGCGTTTACAACCAAAGGTGACCCTGGTCGGTTTGTGAACGGCGATGACGGCTATCACTACTATCTCGCCTCGGCTAAGCGGTATCGAGTTGCTTCGGCTGCCACGGCGGCAGAGATCGCACCCGCGTCATTTGCTGCAACGCCTAGCTGGTCTAGCCTTCCTACTCTTTCAACATCCGAGCTGAGTAAATTCACGGTGGTCAGCACTACTAAATACATCACCACCTATATCAAAGACGGCGACCTCACCTATGTGATCGAGGATGGCAAACGTCGTGAGGTTCTAGACACGGCTAGCTTGAACGGCTACTACACCACGGTCCCGGCCGCTAGCGTGCTGCCAGCCACGAGCTTCAGCGGACTTCCGCTCGGTAACCCGGTGATTGCGAATTCTTCGATGTTCAAGGCAACCGACTCTAGCGCGTACGGTGTATTCGTCAGCGGAACGTTCTATCCGATGTCGAAAGAGATGTTTGAAACCGTGAAGACATCAACTGCCTGGCGCTACGCGAAATCTACCGGTACCTTATCGGCAGCATCGCTGGCAAAGACCACCAAGGGCTCGGCTCTAACTCCGTTCATTCTCACCGATAACGTGGCCTATCTGCTTTCAGCCGAGGGTAAAACCGAGATCGGCGATATCCAAAATGTGGTGACTAGCCCAACCTCGATTCCTTCGGCGGTTACCACACTCATAGATCGCGTTGCCGGGGACGCCCTCACCACGCCGCTTGTGGTGAAATCTTCAAACGCGGCGACCACAAGTTACTACGTAGCAAACCGCTTGAAGCGTCCAAGCTTTGATACCGATGAAGGCATCGCCATCAGTTCACTCCGCTCAAACAGCTCGGTGAAAATCTGGCCAAGCTATGCCATCGATGCGATTGCTTCCGGGTCCATGGTCATAGCGCCTGGAACGCTGGTGAAGGTAAAAGAGTCCGGCAACATCTACATAATCGATGGCTGGAGCAGAGGCCTTCGCATGACCTCGGCAGTAGCGAGTTCATTTGGAAGCACCGCGTTCAAGACCGTGACTCGTGCAAACTTGGCGGGCTACAACACCACATCCACACTGCCTTGGCAGAAGGTCACGTGTGCCGGAGTTACCTACTTGGTTGACGGCGGTAAACTCACCAGGATCGATACGGCTGCCATCGCTCAGTGGCCTGGCACTGCAGTGGCCCTAGACTCAACTACCTGCAGCCGCTACCAGATTAATGCCGCGCCGGTGGGTGTCTTTGTCTCTAACGGTTCGGCCAAGTACAAGCTAATTTCCGGAAAGCTCAGGCCAATTAGAACCGCTGCCGAATACACCACCATGCTTGGAAATGGCGTTGCCGCAGCCGCGGTCTCCAAGAAGTTGATCTCTGAGCTTCCCAAACTAAACCCAACCTCATACGTTGTGGTTAAGGGAGACACGCTTTATAAAGTGGCTGTGAAATTTGGAGTCACTCGAGTCCAGCTCCGACAGCTAAACAACCTCACCACCGATGTGTTGACCATCGGGCAGGTAATCAAATTACCTTGAAACTGATGTGAGGCGTTTTAGTCTCGCACGTTTTGGAGTTCGTCCAAGTGGTTCCAAACCTTCTGCGGGTTCGTTAACCTTCACAGCGAAGAGCACCAGAATTACCCAACCGATCTCAACCAAGATTCTGCTCTCGGTGAGGTTCTGGGTGACGATTCCAACGAACACCAAAATAGGCCAGAGATAGAGCGGGCTGGTGTGACGCACGGCCAGACGCCACACTTTGACGAATGTGATTCCGATAAGCAACAGGAATAGCCCAAGGCCGAAGATTCCAAGCTGCATCCAGACGTCTAGGAATGCGTTGTGTGCCTGGTAATAAGGTACGTTGTGGATGACCACGAGACCCTTATATGGCTCCACCCAAGGAACCCAATAAGAACTCCAACCCCAACCTTGGATAGGTCGCTGATCGATCAGGTGCAAAACGATTTTCCAAATCTTGGTGCGACCGGTCATGTCGGGAGATTTACCCACCAGAGCGAAGATCTGGGCTCGATAGGTGAGCACCAGTAGTGCACCGGTACCAATTACGCCCCAAGCGATTCGGTAATAAAGATGTCTAGTATCGCGATCCTTGCCCTCGGCGGCAATCGAAACAATAGCTGCGGCTACAACCGCGGCCAAAGCGAAACCAATGCTGGCCGACCTAGACAGGATGAGCATTGGCACAGCGGCCAGAAAACTGAACACGCTAACCAGTCGCGAGGTCGAGTTGGCCGCCACTTCGATGGCGAAAACCACAAGTCCGATCATTGCCATGTAGGCGAGCATGTTTGAGTTTCCTACGATGCCCTGAATTCGGTCGTCGGTGAACAGGTTCGCCTGACTCCAATAGAAGGCAACAGCCGGTGGCTTAGAGCCCGAATAGTTTGGGAAGAACGGCTGGATTGGACCACGGACGACGAGCGCGGCATAGAGCTCAAAAACAAATGAACCAATCAGGATTACCCTTAGGGTTCCAGCGAACAATCGCAGTATTTCACGCCAGTCGAAAGCCGCCACAAGAAACAGGGCGAAAGCTGTGGTTGCAAGCTGCACTAGCGCCGCACCCAGGCTAACCAGCTGGTAGTTCGACCAAATCGAGCCAACTAACATCAGTCCTAAGAGTGCAGCCAGAGGTATTGGAACACGTCGAAAAGTGCTTCGCCAATCAGACTGGAAGAGTTGAATCAAGGTTGCAATCAGAAGCAAGCCCAGCAAGATGCCCCAACCGAGCCAACCAATCGTGTAGCGGACGGCGTCTCCGCCCATCAAAACGAAAAGGGCCGAGTAAGCCGTGCCAAATTTCAGGAAGTAACCCTTGCCCGAGCGATTGGGAAAAGTTCTAATCGAAGTTGTCGTGGTCTCCATTTAGGAGAGCGCATCCCAAGCGGACTTGATAATTTCGTGCAACCCACGTTGCGCTTTCCAGCCAAGCACTTTTTCGATGCGAGATACATCTGCGCAGAGGTAAGCGGGGTCGCCAGGTCTGCGGTCGGCGATTACCGGGGTAATCGACTTACCAGTGACTGCGGCCACTTCATTGATTACCTCGAGGACGCTCGAACCCACACCGGTTCCAACGTTGAAGACGTCAAATTCACGAGTCGCATTTTCTAGGTAGTCGAGGGCTTTTAGATGAGCCTCTGCAAGATCAAGAACGTGCACGTAGTCACGAACACAGGTGCCATCCGGGGTAGGCCAGTCGTTACCGAAAACCACTGGACTTTTACCGTCGGCTAGTTGCTTGAAAATGATTGGAACCAGGTTGGCCACCTGAGTGTCTACCAGCTCCGGCCAACCGGTACCGGCAACGTTGAAGTAGCGCAGGCTGACCTCACGTAGCCCCCAACTTTCTGACGCCTCGCGGCACAGGATTTCGCCATCAAGCTTGGTCTGGCCGTATGGGTTGATTGGCTTGCATTCGATGTCTTCTGCCGCGTGACTCACAGTTGGTACGCCATAGGTGGCTGCGGAGGAAGAGAAGACAAGCTTGTTGACACCAGTGGTGCGCATGGCCTCGAGGAGGTTTTTCATCCCTCCAACGTTTTGCTCGAAGTACCAGTCGGGCTTCTCAACCGATTCACCGACCTTTTTGCGGGCGGCCAGGTGGATCACAGCGGTCACTTCGTGTTCGCGAATGAGTTCCTGAAGTTCACGAATCGCGGTGCCCTGGGCCAGATCAATCTTGACTCGCGGAGTTTCGCCGATTCGGTCGACAATTCCTTCGCTCAGGTCGTCAACAACGACCACTTTTTCACCGCGTTGCTGCAAAAGACGAACAACGTGCGAGCCGATATAGCCGGCGCCGCCGGTCACTAGGATTGCCATTGCTTAAGACTAGCAAAGTGGCCGATAAAGCCTTCAACAGGCGGTTTAAACTTCGATTTCGCATTTTCAAGTTTTGGTAATAACATCAATGTAATTACAACGAGGTACTTACCTCGACCAATAAGAATGGGTAAAGATGCGAGACGAAAACGGAATTCCAGCAAACTGGTTTGTTGACCCACAGTTCCTAGGTGTCGCGGGGGCATACTCCGATGGTGACGACAACCCACTAGCGTGGCAGGCAGAAGCAGTTTGTGCTGAAACCGATCCAGAATTGTTCTTCCCAGAAAAGGGTGGTTCCACCCGAGAAGCCAAGAGAATTTGCGCCGGTTGCGATGTAAAGACTCAGTGCCTCGAATACGCACTAGCCAACGATGAGCGTTTCGGTATCTGGGGCGGCCTATCTGAGCGCGAACGTCGCAAGCTCAAGAAGCGCGCCTAAACCACAACCTCTGGGCTTCTAATGCCAACCAAAGTCGTGGTCTGGCTCCCAAGCGGAGCCAAAGACACTTCCGAAGTAATGCTTACGGAAGACGCGATTTCTCGCCAGACCTTTACGGTTGCAGGCATAGCCGACGACCTCAGCAGTGTAGAACCAGATCCACATACTTGGGTATGGGTGCTCATGCCAGGTGTCGAACCAAAGCCAAACGCCCTCTCGGAATTGTTGAGTGCGGTTTCCGACAGTGAAACAGTCGGCCAATTAGGTCCGATGCTGCTTTCAAAACAAAATCCGAAACTAATCACTCAATTGGGTTTGAGCCTGTCTCCAATGGGTGAGCCGGTCGGTTTGGTTAGTAGTCAACTAGATCAGGCACAACATGCCGATGTCGACGACGTGATGGCCGTAGGTTTGAGCGGTTCACTAATTCGATCCGACCTTCTGGGAATTACGGGTCGACCAAAGCTCAAACTCCCCGGCATCTCCACCGACCTCGACTTTTCAATCAGAATTCGCCGTGCCGGGTTTAGGGTTCTCACGGCTCCACAGGCAAAGGTTTTAGTTCCGGCCTCAACGCTTAGACAGGATCGTCGCGCAACCATACAGCTGCGTATCGCCCATGCTCCGCTGGTCTTGGCGTTGATCTACTGGCTGTTTTTGCCAGTGATCACAACCTTGCGCTTACTGGTTCGCCTCGCACAGAAGCGTCCTGGGTCACTCTTTCAGGAGCTGGCTGCTGGTCTTTGGGGGTTTTTCACAATTCCGGCTCGGCTGGCAGGGCGCCCACGCAAACCCAAATTGAGTTTGCGCGCTCTCAAATCGCTTAGGGCCACTTGGTCGCAGGCGGCTAGTTACAAACGGCACGAGGCCGACTTGGAGGAATCGCACCAACTCCTTTCGGCTTTTGCTCGCGGTGACCACGAAAACAGCGGGGAATCCGCAAAGAGTTTCTCTGATTCCGGCGGCTATTGGTTTGCTTTCACACTGCTTGTGATTAGTTGGATGTGGCTACCAAAGAGCGAAGCCATTGCAGGCGGATCGCTACTGCCTTTGAGTGGAAACTGGTTTGACCTATTTGCCAGGGCTGGTGCCAGTTGGCAGCCGATTGGTCAAGGTTTTGTCGGGCCAAGCGATCCGTTTAACTGGGTGCTCTTGCTGATCGGCTCATTCACGTTCTGGGCTCCAAACATTTCAGTAATGCTGTTGATGCTGCTGGCGCGTGCGCTTGCCTTTTTTACCTCCTGGAAGGCGCTGTCACTCCTAACACCGAAAGCCTGGCAGCGTAATCTGGGTGCTGCCATTTATGCAGTACTTCCCGCTTTCACCGCGAGCATCACCAACGGCGAACTATCAGCGGTAATCGCGACGATTCTTACCCCGTGGCTGGCTTTCAGCGTGGCCAGAGCCGCAGGGCTGGGTCGAAGTGGCAGTGCTGCATCGGACGCCCGAACCTGGTCTTGGGTGGGTCTTTCTGGAGTCTTGCTGGCTTTGGTCGCTGCGGCTTCGCCGTCAGTAGGCATTTTGGCTTTGGTGGCTCTCGCTGTTGCTGCCTTCACCAGAATCAGGCGCTTCGGTTATCTGTTCTGGATTCCTTTGCCGATGGCGGCAATTTATTTACCGCTGGTTTGGTTCCAACTAGGCCAACCTTTGGGCCTCTTAGCCAACCCAACCGTAGGTTTTGTTGAGAAGCCAAGCGCCATTGAAACCCTCGCCTCTCTCGATAATCCATTCCATTGGAGTCTGGTTCTTCTGGTGCTTTTGGCTTTGACTGGCGTGGGATCCAAGCGTTGGGGCGTGGCACTGGCGCTATCGGGGTTCGCCCTAGCGGCGTATGGCCTGCTGGCCTTCTCGCTGTCACTCTCGTTCCCTGCGGATGTTCTTTCAGCGGGCCTAGGCTTCGACCGAGTTCACAATTCCGGTCTAGATATTGCAGCTGTTTTGGGGCTGGTTGTCTTAGCTCTTGCAGTGCATGCGCTTTCACAAACAAAACCAAAGGTGCTGATTGGTTTTGGGTGGACCGCCTTGGTTGCCGTCACTCTACCGCTTGGCTATCTTGCCGCCACAACGGTTCCAAACGTCCAGTCGAGCAACGGCTCGGTAGTGCCGCTTTTGCTTCAGAAGCAGGCCGAGCAGGGGACCGACCTGCAACTTTTGAAAATTACAAAAACTGCCGACGATCTTCGTGTGCAGTGGATGCCCATTTCCGGCATTCGCTTGGAAGACGCCAATCTCGCCTACCGGTTCTCCATGAAATCGATAGCCGACAATGAGGAATATCAACAGCTTGCTCAAGCAATCGGTGACCTAAGTGCGGCCAATGGGGTAGCCGATATGAACGCCCTGATCGATAACAAGGTGGGCTACATCCTGATGGAACAGAGCAAGGACAATGCGGAACTGGCTGCAGCGTTCGAATCGTCACCCAACCTCGAGGGAGCCGGGCTGACCCCATACGGTGAACTATGGCGGGTTAGGGGCATCGGAAGCGAGGATGCGCCGAAAACCGCCCATTCTCCATGGTCGACCACCAAGCTGGTCCAACTGGCCTCTATTCTGGCGTTCTTTCTTTTGGCAGTTCCCACTCGAGCCAGGCGCAAACGTGCCGAGACTGGAGCTATCTTTATCGACCAAAGCGAGAGTGAGCTAAATGTTTAAGCGCATCCTCGCACTAATTGCGGTCCTTTCTGCCGGCGTTTTAGCCTTCGGTCTGTTCCACTTCCCGCCGATGGAAATCGGAGCAACTGGCAAAACCAAGACCGTTGACGTTTCCGGACGCACCCCGGAATTAGTTTGTCCAGGACCGGTTTTTGTAAACGGTGGAGATGGCGGAACCAAGTTAGGCACCTTTGTCCAAAGCGGTTTCGTTCAGATCGAAGGCTTCGACTCTAAGGTCGGATTCACTAAGTCCTCGCCGGCGCAGGTAAGCGTTCAAGGTGGGGCCGACGGTTCCAAGAATTTCAATGCTCTACAGGTGCAAGCCGCTGCGGGAACACAGGCCTTTGGTCTGACTGCTGCCAGCTGCGTGCCTGGCACCAACGACGCCTGGATCGTGGCCGGAGACAACTCGATCGGTAGAGAGGCGCTTCTAGTTCTTGTGAATACGGGAACCGTAGATGCAACCGTGACTCTGGAATTACTGGGAAGCAGTGGCCCAATTGAGGGTGCTGGTTTGAGCGGTATCTCGGCACCTGCCGGTAAAACCACGGTTTTGCCATTGGCATCGTTCGCACCCAAGTCGGAAACCTTCGCCGTGCATGTCACGAGCCGTGGCGCCAGTCTCGGCGTTTACTTGCAACAGAAAACCGTGAGAGGTGTAACCCCGGGTGGCTTGGACTTGGTTGGCGTTACCGCAACTGCCGAGAAGAAACTGGTGATCCCAGGTGTCTTTATTAGAACCAGCGGAAAGCTCTCAGCGCTGGCAGAAGCAAATGCGAACTTTGCAGACACCAAGCCAATCCTCAGGGTCACCGCACCCGGTACTAAAGATGCCACATTCACCGCACAGGTGGCCGGTGCCGATGGCAGCAGCTTTGGCACGGTGATACAGGGCACGGTACCTGCAGGAAGCACCAAAGACTTTGAAATCGCAGACGTCACCGACGGCGATTACGCGGTTCAATTCGACTCCGACCAGCCGATTATGGCCAGCGTTAGGTATTCGCGAGCAGCCGGTTCGGTAGCCGATTTTGCCTGGGCTACGGGAGTGTCGGCAACCAAACTTGATGCCGGATTTACCGCACCTCGTGGCGCTGTGAGCAAGCTTGCTCTGGTCAACCCAAGTGGCGAACAGGTTACTGTAAAGCTCTCTGGCCAGCAATATGTGGTGAAGGCTAATTCAAACGTTGTGGTTGGTTTGACAGCCGGCAAGAACTATCAGATAAATTCCACGGGTTCGATCGCCGCGAGCATTGTGATTGACAAGAACTTCACCATCGCGGTCGTCCCGGTGATCGACTACCGCAGCAGCGGCGGAACGCTGAAGGTCAACATCCGCTAATGCTTGTAGCGATCCGGGATCATATCGCCAGGATCTTTTCCGAGTAATTCGGCCACCGCTTGAAATACAAATTGTTCGATGTGAAATCTCTCGTCCAGGCGGTCAGTGCGTCGGTGATGAGTCAAACGCTCGATCGGGATTCGGTAAATAGTGATTCGAAATTCTTTGGGGTTCACCGAGTAGCGCGGTACCTCGGCGACACCGTCTGGAAACATGGGGGAGTCCAGCACCCTCCAACGAAGGTTTTCGAGTTCATCCGGCCAACTCAGTTTCAAAAACGAAACCGACTGGGAAACCACGGTTTCAAAGAAGCCGAGCGGTGCGGTGCGGTCGAGATGGCTCAGGAGTGAGCCACGAAGTTCACGGCCGTGCCGCCTGCGACTAGCTCTAAATGGAACCATGGCGCGAGTTTACCGCGGGTAAACTTGTCTTATGCAGCAAACAGCCTTTGAATTTCGCGTAGCCAACCTTGATTTGGCAGAAGCTGGTCGCCACCAGATTCGTCTCGCTGAGAACGAGATGCCAGGCCTAATGAGCCTTCGTACCGAATTCGCAGAAAGCCAGCCTCTGGCAGGTGCGCGAATCGCCGGTTCACTACACATGACCGTGCAGACGGCTGTGCTGATCGAGACCCTCGTGGCTCTGGGCGCTAAGGTGCGTTGGGCCTCTTGCAACATCTTCTCCACCCAGGACGAAGCCGCTGCGGCCGTCGTGGTTGGTAAGGGCTCTGTGACTTCACCTGCTGGTGTCCCAGTATTCGCCTGGAAGGGCGAGACCCTCCCTGAGTACTGGTGGTGCACCGAGCGCATCTTCGACTGGAGCGCAGAAGCGGCTGCGGAAGGTGCCGATTACATCGGTCCGAACCTTATCCTCGACGACGGCGGAGACGCCACGCTTCTGGTTCACAAGGGGCGCGAGTACGAGTTGGCCGGTTCGGTTCCTCCAAAGGGTGCCGAAACCAGCGAAGAATTCGCCGTAATCCTAGATCTACTCTCGGAGCAGCTAAAGCTATCGCCTAATCGCTTCACTCGAATTGCCGAAGAAATCATCGGTGTGACCGAAGAAACCACCACCGGCGTTCACCGTCTTTACGAACTAATGGCCGATGGATTGCTGCTGTTCCCTGGCATCAACGTAAACGACTCGGTGACCAAATCGAAGTTCGACAACAAGTACGGCATCCGCCACTCCCTTCCGGATGGCATCAACCGTGCCACCGACGTCCTGATCGGCGGCAAGACCGTGTTCGTCGCCGGATATGGCGATGTTGGCAAGGGCGCGGCCGAGGCCATGGCGGGTCAGGGTGCACGAGTAATCGTCAGTGAAATTGACCCAATCTGTGCACTCCAGGCAGCCATGGACGGTTACCAGGTGGCAACCATTGAGTCGGTAGTTGAAACCGTAGACATCTTCATCACCGGCACTGGAAACCAGAATGTGATTCGCACCGAGCACCTCGAGCGCATGAAACACTTGGCCATCGTTGCCAACGTGGGTCACTTCGACAATGAAATCGATATGGCCGGTCTGGCTGCGCTGTCGGGTGTTACCAAGGTTGAAATCAAGCCTCAGGTTCACGAGTGGCGCATGCCTAACGGGCGTTCCGTTCTAGTGCTTTCAGAAGGTCGCTTGATGAACCTCGGTAATGCAACCGGTCACCCAAGCTTCGTGATGAGTAACTCCTTTGCAAACCAAGTGTTGGCTCAGATTGAGCTCTACACCAAGACATCCGAATACCCACTGGGTGTCTACACCCTGCCTAAGGCGCTTGATGAAAAGGTTGCACGTTTACATCTCGACGCTCTTGGTGTGGAATTAACTCAGTTGACCCCGGCACAGGCCCGTTACATTGGCGTTTCGGTGAATGGCCCTTACAAGGTCGACCACTACCGCTACTAAAGGAACCGTCATGGCACAGAAAATTCTCGTTGTTGAAGACGAACAGGCGATGAGTCAGCAGCTTTGCGACCATCTTGAAAATGCTGGCTACGAGGTTTATGCAATCTTCGATGGTGGCAAGGCTGTGGCAGCGTTCTCTGATTTTGCTCCTGACCTAGTTCTACTTGACTGGATGTTGCCAAACATGAACGGTCCAGAGATCTGTGCCGAGATTCGCAAGACCAGTGGCACGCCAATCATCATGCTGACTGCCAAGACCAACGAAGATGACATCGTGCGCGGTCTTGAAGCAGGTGCCGACGATTATGTTCCAAAGCCGATGCCTTCGTTTAAGGTGCTACAGGCCCGTATCGAGGCTCGCTTGCGTCCACTGCGTTCGCCAGACGTGTCCGAGCTTGTGATTGGTCCTTTGGTCATCGACGTCCTTGGGCACGAGGTTCGTAAGAACGGTGAACGAGTATCACTCACCCCACTGGAATTTAACCTGCTGCAGACTCTTGCAGAGAAGCCAAAGCAGGTTTTCTCACGCGAGGTTCTACTCGAAAAAGTTTGGGGTTACCCTTACACCGCAGACACCCGCCTGGTGAATGTGCACGTTCAGCGTTTGCGCTCGAAAATTGAAGACGATCCAGACAACCCACGCATTGTGGTCACCGAGCGCGGTGTCGGTTACAAAGCCGGAATCTTCTAAACCTTTCCAGTGCTTAGAGACTTAGCGTCAAGAATCGTCACCGCTTTCGCGCGGTCGATTCAGCTTCGCTACGTGACTATAACTGTGTTACTTTCCAGTCTCGCTCTGGTAACCGTAGGTGGGTTTCTTTCTTACTCGATTGGTAGCGGTCTTTACGAAACTCGCGTTCAGCAGATTCTTCAGGAATCCAAACGTGCCGCCGCAGAGGTGCAAAATACTTTTAGCGGTGCTGGCAATACCGATACCGTGGCTCTGCAGGCCCTTGTAAACACCGTGGTGCCAAACCTGGAACAGTCGACAGCGGTTGGTTCACGTCAAGTGGCGCTGCTTAGAACTCCGGAGCAGTCGACCGAACAGTTCCTTCAGTCACCAATTTCGTCGGATCTGAATGTGAACGTAATTCCCGAGGCGCTGCGAGCAAAGGTTGCCACAACCGAGAATCGTCTGGTTTATCGCAGTATTCAGATTGAGCGAAACGGCGCCCTGCAGCCAACAGTCATCGTGGGCTCCAAGATTTCAATTCCGGTAGCCGGCGAGTACGAGCTCTATCTCGTTTACGATATCGCAGACACCCAGGCCACACTCGACTTCTTCCAGCGCACTTTGGCAATCGGTGGAATCATCATGATTTTGCTGCTCGGATTGGTCGCATATTTCGTCACCGGCCGAATTGTTGCGCCGGTGGCAAGGGCCGCCGATGTTGCCGAAGAACTCGCCTCTGGTTCGCTAGACAAACGACTACCGGAACGAGGCCAAGACGTTGTGGCCACTCTGGCAAGGTCGTTCAACAAGATGGCGCAGGGGTTGGAAACCCAGATTGGTGAGCTCAGCAAACTGAGCAAGATGCAACAGCGTTTCGTGGCCGATGTCTCACACGAACTTAGAACGCCGCTAACCACCATCAAGTTGGCCGCAGAAATGCTCGAGGCAAAATCAGGTGATTTAGATGCCAAAGCGAAACGTTCGCTCGATACCCTACTGTCTCAAATTGCAAGATTCGAAGCTCTGCTCGCGGATCTCCTAGAAATTTCTAGCTACGACGCGGGAGCGGTTAAGGCAAACCTGGTTCGCACCGACCTCAACGCGGTAGTTGGAGGAGCGGTTGCGGGCCTAGAGCCGCTGGCCGAAACTCTTGGGTGCGAACTTAAACTTCGGGTGCCGAGCGGTTTGGTTGAGGCGGATATCGACCCTAGACGTATTGAACGCGTGCTTCGCAACCTAATCTCTAACGCAATCGAACACGGTTCCGGAAAGCCGGTCGAGGTCGAGGTGGGCGCTTCAGCTACCGCCGTAGCCGTGACCATCCGAGACCATGGAGTTGGAATGAGCCGAAGCCAGATGGACCGAGTATTCGACCGTTTCTGGCGTGCCGACCCGGCACGAAAGCGCACCACCGGTGGAACCGGCCTTGGCTTGGCCATTTCGCTCGAAGACACCCACCTGCACAACGGGTGGCTGCAGGTTACCTCTAAGCCAAATCTTGGAACCACTTTCCGGGTCACTCTGCCACGAAAAGAAGGCGGAATATTCACCGAATCACCACTTCCGCTCGGTGAGACTTTGAGCAGCAGGAGTCGGATCTAATGCGCAAAATTTTTGCCCTGTTCGCGTCCTTGCTGGTTTCTCTGCTTCTTGCTGCTTGCGCCTCGTTACCTCTGGTGGGCAGCAACAAGCTTGGCCCAGAAGTGCTCACCAACGACCTCCAGGAATCGCTCTACTACTCACCGGCTGCGCCGTCGGCGGGAGACACCCAGGACGAAATCATCACCGGCTTCCTCTATGCAGGAAACGGCCCTCAGGATGACTATGCGGTGGCTCGCCAGTTTCTTACCAGGGGATTTGCATCGGAATGGCAGCCAGGGAAAGAAACCCTCATTCAAAGCGGTGCAATCAAAGTCATCTCAGACACCGGAACTAAAATCAGGGTGCAGATTTCTTACGACGCCAGAATTACCGAGGACGGCTCCTACGTTTCCGAACCAGGCTCGGTGCGTGAAATCGAGTTCAGGCTGCTCGAGGAGAACAACGAGTGGCGTATCGCATCCGCACCAAATCTGACCTCGCTGCTGAAGCCTAACTTCCTGGTACTTTTCAAATCGGTCTCGGTCTACTTTTGGGATAAGTCGCTCAGTTACCTAATCCCCGACGTCCGCTGGTTCCCGGTTAAGGCCTCCCTCGTGACGAAACTCACGAACACGATGCTGGCCGGACCAACCAATTGGCTGGCTCCTGCGTCACAAAACCTGGTTCCTAAGGGAACCAAGCTAAACATTAACTCGGTGACCGTAGCCGCTGGTGTGGCCTCGATCGACCTAAATGCGTCAGCACTAAAAATCCCAGCTTGGAAATTGCCTTACCTAAAGGCCCAACTTTTGGCAACTTTGAGCAATGTGTCGGGGGTCACGCAGGTCTCGGTCTCGATTCAGCGCACTGTTTTGAACATAAACTCCAGAGCGTCGGGGATGTCGGCAACCGGCTCAAACCTTCCGGTAATTCTTACCGACAAAACGCTGAGCCGTTTTGCAGGGACAGAACCGATGCCGCTCACTGCTGCCGCCAAATATGTTCAGAAACTGAACGCGACAGCCTTCTCGTTATCAAATGACTCCAACTATCTAGCGCTGCGTGGCGAGGGTACGGTCTATGTCTACAACTTAGGAGTGCTCACGTCACAGGAGCGCCTTGTAGATTCTCGCTCCAACTTGCTTGCCCCGAGCATCGATGCATTCAATGCGGTTTGGAGTGCAACTAGTAACCCTGGCGACCCAATTCGGGTGTTTGACCAGGGTGGTACCAGTGTGATGCTGAAGAACCCTTACCCAGGTGCCATTCGCATTCGAGAACTGGTGCTAAGCCCAGAAGGTAGCCGACTCGCAATCGTCCATGACCGATATCGTGGCACCACGGTCGACCTGTTCCCAGTGGTTCGCGATAAAAACCGAAATGTGATCGAGCTGGCTGAACCGCTGCCGTTGCCAGCACTTGGTAACGACATCAGCTCGCTTTCCTGGTCCGATCGCACCACCTTGACCGGCATCGCAGTGGTTAATAAACTGCAGCAGGTTCGCTCGTTGCAAGTCGGTGGTTCGGTAACCGATGGAAAAATAATGGTTGACGCGGTCACTCTGGTCTCTTCAATCGGAGACAATCTTTATTTCCTAAATACAGCCGGAGAAGTTTTAGCTTCTAAGGGGGCGTCTTGGAACGTCGTGCAGAGCAAGGTAATAGCGCTGCGCATGGCCGGTCAGTAGTTCTCCACATTCTTGTGCTGAGCTGAAAATACCGAAGCTCAAGACGGCATCCTTTTTTTATGCCTTCGCTTTTAGATCTGGTCATACCCGCACAATGTTTGGGATGCGGCCGCATTGAGGCTCGCATCTGTCAGAAATGCAACGACGAGTTGGCTCAAAATCCCAGACTGGTTTCCAGACTCGGACTTCACGGATTTGCGGCTACAGACTATTCCGAAAATGTTCGCGGTGTCATTCGGTCTTTCAAAGAATTGGGGGAGAGCGCTCTGGCCAAGCCGTTAGCCAGTCGAATGGCCACGTTGGTGAGCTGTTTCCACGAATCACAAATCACGCTCACGGCGATTCCCAGTAACCGCCGCTCGAGCCTAGAGCGAGGATTCAATCCGGCTGAGCTGCTGGCGCGAGAAATCCAAGGCATCCACCCCGAATACGGGTTTCGAAGGCTACTCAGAAAAAGTCGCGACACTCGCGATCAGAGCCAGCTGCGGCCAGGTGAGCGCCTACTCAATTTGCAGGGATCGATGGTGGCAGAAGTTGGATATCTGAATGTTGTGGTCGTCGACGACATCATCACCACCGGATCCACCATGAAAGCAGCAGCTGAAGCCATTCAACACGCGGGGCACAGATTTGTCGGTTTTGTCGCTTTTGCTGAAACCGAATCTAAAAAGGTGTAACTTGACTACACGGGCCAATGCCTGAAGATGGGAGATCATCATGGAACTAAATATTTCCGCTAGAAACCTAACCGTCTCAGATCGCTTCCGCGACTACGTTGCAGAGCGAGCCGAAAAAGTTGATCATCTCCTGCATAAAGTTCAAGAACTAGTGGTCAAGGTCACCCGCCACGACCACTCGCGGAACACCGGTCAAGAGGATCAGGTCGAACTAACCGTTTTCGCTTCCGGTCAAATCATTCGAGCCGAAGCGCATGCACAAGACAAGTTCGCTGCCTTTGACGTTGCCTGGGGCAAACTTGCAGAGCGTCTTCGCCGCGCCAATGACCGCCGCAAGCCTCACCATGGTCGCCACAGTTCGCCAGGTGCATCGGAACTCAGCGCCAGCGACTTCGCTGGTCTAGACGTGCAACCTGCAGACCTAAGCATCTTGCACCCAGAAGTCGCAGTTGAACCAGAAGCTGACCTTGGTCAGTCACCGGTAGTGATTCGCCGTAAAGAATTTCACGCCGAAACCATGACTGCCGAAGAAGCCATCGGCAACATGGAGCTATTGGGCCATGACTTCTACTTGTTTATTGATTCCGAAACCGGCAAACCAAGCGCCTGTTACAAGCGCAAGGGCTGGAACTACGGCGTAATCGCGCTGGTTTAGAGGCTACCTCTCAGCCAACTCCTAGCCTCCCTGCGGGTAAGATTGAGTGAGATTATCCGCTTGAGGCTTGGAGTCGTAATTGGCATCGATTATCACTAAATTGCTACGTGCTGGTGAAGGCCGTGTGCTCGCCAAACTACGCAATTACGTCACTCTCGTAAACGCTCTAGAAGACGACTTCAAGACACTAACCGACGAAGAACTACGTGGCGAAACCGCCGCCCTACGCGAGCGCTTCGCTGCGGGTGAGTCCCTCGAAGACCTACTTCCAGAAGCATTCGCTGCGGTTCGCGAAGCAGCAAGCCGAACCCTGGGTATGCGTCACTTCGACGTGCAGATCATGGGTGGTGCCGCTCTACACCTTGGCAACATCGCCGAAATGCGAACCGGTGAAGGTAAGACCCTGGTTGCCACGCTTCCTGCCTACCTAAACGCAATCGCCGGCCGTGGCGTCCACGTGGTCACAGTAAACGACTTCCTCGCCGGTTACCAAAGTGAACTTATGGGACGCGTCTTCCGCGCCCTAGGTATGACCACCGGCTGCATCCTGAGCAACCAGGATTCGGGCACCCGACGCGAGCAGTACCTTGCCGACATCACTTACGGAACCAACAACGAATTCGGTTTCGACTACCTTCGCGACAACATGGCGCACTCGAAGGGTGAGCTTTCACAGCGCGGCCACTACTACGCCATCATCGACGAGGTTGACTCGATTCTGATCGACGAGGCTCGAACCCCGCTAATCATCTCTGGACCTGCGTCTGGCGATGCCAACCGCTGGTTCACGGAGTTCGCAAAAATCGTTGAAAAGCTCGAACCAATCATCGACTTCGAAGTAGACGAGAAGAAGCGAACCGTAGGAATCCTCGAGCCTGGAATTGAAAAGGTCGAAGACTACCTGGGTATCGACAACCTTTACGAGTCCGCTAACACCCCGTTGATCTCGTTCCTAAACAACGCAATTCGCGCCAAGGCCCTGTTCCGTAAAGACAAGGACTATGTGGTCATGGGCGGTGAGGTGCTGATCGTCGACGAGCACACCGGCCGTATTCTGGCTGGTCGCCGCTATAACGAAGGTCTCCACCAGGCCATCGAAGCCAAGGAAGGCGTTGAGGTCAAGGCCGAGAACCAGACCCTAGCCACCATCACCCTGCAGAACTACTTCCGCAGCTACGAAAAACTTTCAGGTATGACCGGTACCGCCGAGACCGAGGCCGCTGAATTCCAGTCGACCTACAAGCTCGGTGTGATTCCTATCCCTACCAACCGCCCGATGATCCGCATCGACCAGCCTGACCTGATCTTCAAGAACGAAGAAATCAAGTTCAACATGGTCGTCGAAGACATTGTTTCCCGTCACGCTACCGGCCAGCCCGTCCTAGTTGGAACCAACTCGGTTGAGAAGAGCGAATACCTTTCCAAGCTTCTAGCCAAGGCTGGTGTTCGCCACGAGGTTCTGAATGCCAAGAACCACGCTCGTGAAGCCCACATCGTGGCGCAGGCTGGTCGACTCGGTGCCGTAACCGTGGCAACCAACATGGCCGGTCGTGGAACCGACATCATGCTCGGTGGTAACTCTGAGTTCCTAACCGTTGAAGCTCTGGCTGCGAAGAACCTAGACCCTGATCTTCACCCTGAGGAATACCAAAAAGCCTGGGACGTCACATTCGCCGAGATCAAGCAAACCGTTGCCAAGGAAGCCGAAAAGGTTCTTGAAGCAGGCGGTCTCTATGTTCTAGGCACCGAGCGTCACGAATCTCGACGCATCGACAACCAGCTACGTGGTCGTGCCGGTCGTCAAGGTGACCCTGGTGAGTCTCGCTTCTACCTATCGCTAACCGACGACCTCATGCGTGCGTTCAATTCTGGCGCAGCGCTGGCGATGATGAACCGCAGCGACGTTCCAGACGAAACCGCCATCGAATCGAAGCTGGTTTCTCGCGCAATCGCTAGCGCACAGTCTCAGCTTGAGGCGCGAAATGCAGAAATCCGCAAGAACGTTCTCAAGTACGACGACGTTATGTCGCGTCAGCGCGAAGCTATCTACAGCGACCGCCGACACATCCTCGAGGGCGACTCGATTGACACTCGAGTCGACGAATTCCTCGTCGACGTTATCGAAACCGTTGTGAATCAGCACACCGGCGACACCTCTGCCGATTGGAACCTGGAAGACCTTTGGCGCGACCTCAAGGCGATTTACCCGGTCGGCCTTGAAATCTCCGAGGTATTGGCCGAGGCCGGCACTCGTGCCCGACTTACCAAGAAATTCCTCACCACCGAGCTGATTAGCGACGCTCGCGTAGCCTATGCGAAGCGCACTCAGGTTATCGGCGAGGAAGCCATGCGTGAACTTGAGCGCCGCGTTGTTCTTTCGGTGATCGACCGCAAGTGGCGCGAACACCTTTATGAGATGGACTACCTAAAGGAAGGCATCGGCCTGCGTGCCATGGCTCAGCGTGACCCTCTGGTCGAGTACCAGCGCGAGGGTTACAGCATGTTCCAGCAAATGACCGGTGCTATTCGTGAAGAAACCATCACCTACATGTTCAACCTAGAGGTTCAGGTTGCTTCAGCCGTGGCTCAGGAAGAACTCACCTATTCGGCTCCGAATGAGGAAGGCGACCAGGAAGTGGTTCACGAAGAGCGCGAGGTCAAGAAGCCTGACACCGACGGTCACGCACCTGGCAGTAGCTTCTTTAAGCGCTAAAGAATCGTAATTGCGGTCGCCAGCCAGCGACCCACACGTTGTTCCAGACGCACCGTCATTGCCCGTGTCCGGTTCTTCACGCGAAGCAACACAATCGAGTCGATCAATCCCGGCCTGCAAGATTCCTGATGGATGTCGGTGACTTCGATTTTCGGAATTTCGCCACAGATCCCCAACTTGCGGCGCTTTATCGAAAGTTCGATCGCCGACTGCCTTAGCACCTGGTAAACGTCCTCGTTGATTAGCCCGCCCAATTGGGTCACACTCCTGGCGCCCTCGATTACTTCAATCACAGCCGGTGCGATGAACTCCAATTGCGCCGATGTCTGTACTCTCACCTGCTCTTCTACTTCTAAAACTTTCATGCCCAATTTCCTTCCTTTGGTCAAACGCTAAGTCCGAATCGGTGGAGCGTCTAGGAACGTGGCTTTTAACTGTGGATAACTTTTTTGTAAAAGTATTTATTGTTTCACAATCGTTCCATGACTATTGAGAACGTTTTTGAAGACCTTGAAACTCAGTTTGAGTCCGTCCTAGCTGCGAACACGGCGATACCGAGAGCGGCTGAAAAACTCGCAACCACGGTTGCTGGCGTGAGAATCACCATAGATAACCCAACATTTGGTAGCTCCTTTGTGGCCGGGGTTCTAGGCGGTAAAGCGATCTGGCGCTTTCAACCCCACAAAACCATGGCCGTTTTTCGGGTCATACCTTCGGAGGAGGCTCTTGATTCGACTGCCAGAGATGCTGGCGAGCTCCTAGAGGAGTGCCTGCCCGGCAGATTCATCCGATTCAACCTCACCAGTGACGGCAGTCAGATCCGAAAAGCCAGGGTGCTCGGGGTGCTAAACGGACTCATTCTCTTTGAACCTGCTTCAGCACCCACCGGTGTCGCGATTGAGCGTCTGTCGTGGTTAGAAGTTCACGCGAGTGACAACTAGTGGATATCAAATTACAAAAACCAAGTAGGAAACTCATCCTGCCAGCGATTTCAGTTCTGGCAATCATCGTTTCCGCGCTCATCGTGGTTCTAGACCATCAGGGCGGCTCACAGCTTCATAAAGTCCTTGTCGCAAAAAGCGACATCGCCATCGGGCAAGCCCTTGACGACTCAAACACATCCATCGAATCGAAAGCGTTTGACCCGAGCGGGTATCTGTCGAAACTCACAAATGGAATTACCGCTACCCAGACAATCTTGAAGGGGCAGCTAATCCCAAGCCAATCCGTAGCCAGGAGTGTCGACCCCAGAACGCCGATTCGTTTCAACGGGCTCCAAACAATCAGTGATCAACTGAGCGTCGGCGATCACGTTGATGTTTGGGCAACCCCGAATGATCGGCAATCTGGTGGCGGGGCAGAGGTGGTCGCGTTCGATGCGATTGTCACCAAGGTGGTGAACACCAGCAACATGGCACTAAACCAAACCAGCGTAGAGGTGAGAATCCCAACCGAGTACCTGGTCGGTGTGCTCGAAGCCAAGGCTAATTCTCTCGCCATTGAGCTGGTACTTTCAGAGACACTTGACGACCAATGACCACGATGACCTTGCAGCGGCGATCCAAACCTGCCACCAAAGCGCAGACCTTTGAACCTCAGATCTTTGCCGTCTGGGGGCCGCATGGTTCCCCGGGTAAGTCAACCGTGGCGATGAACCTCGCATTCGAACTTGCTCAAAGTAAAAGCACCCTTCTAGTGGATCTAGACGTGGTCGCTCCTGCACAAACGGTCTTGCTCGGTATTCACGAACCTACCCCCGGTATTACCGCAGTAGCGCGGCTGATTCGCCAGGGCAGACTCACCCCAGACGAATTACAAAGACTCAGCCTTCAGGTGCGCCACAAACACACTCGGCTCAGGTTCCTTCCCGGCCTCTCCAGCCCAACTCGTTGGACAGAAATCACCGAGGACACAGTCATCCAACTACTTCGAATAGCAAAAGTCGATTTCGAGTGCATTGTCATAGATCTCTCATCATCGCTAGAAGACAACCTCACCACAGCCATTAGCCCCACTTCACGAAACGGCGCCACCAGATCCGCCATTGCGCAAGCAACCCAAGTCGTCACTGTAATTAGAAACTCAAAAGTTTCACTCCAGAACTACGCGAACCAGTTTGTTGAATTGCAAAACCTGAACAAAAACCGCAAGCTAATAATCAACCTGGCCGAGAATGACAAACTTCCAACAGTAATCAAACAGCTGACCAAAGAGTCGGTAACCCAAAAAATCCCTCACGACGAATCGAGTCTCGCCCTTGCCGAATCCCAAGGATTACCGCTGGCTGTCACGAGGAGGAAATCACCTGCTCGAATCGCAATCATGAACCTCGCGCATAGACTTTTAGAGTGCTAACTCTCACCAGCCTGATCTCTAAGCGTGGCAAACTGCCGAACGCATCGGTGGAATGGCTGCAGTTGCTGGTTGGCGACTGGCAGATGGTTGCAGATCTGGTGAACTGTGACCTGATCCTCTGGGTTCCATCCAAAGACGAAACGGGCTTCATCGCCGTTGCCCACTCCAGGCCATCTTCGGCAGGTACCATCTTCTACCGCGACATCGTTGGCGAGAATCCAGCCAAGCCTTGGGCCAAGCACGTTGAAAAAGCATTTCTAGAGGGCAAAAACCAAGAGCTTCCTAACCCAGATACCTACGATGGCATCCAGATGCGTGTTAAAGCAGTGCCGGTGCGCAGAAGGCTCAAACCCAACCAAAACGAGTTCTCGACCCCGATTGCGGTTGTCACTGTTCACACCAACCTGAGCGAGGTGCGCGAGCCAACCAAGCAGCGTATTGCATTCCGTAAGGTTGGCAACGAGCTCCTCGAAATGATCGAGGACGGCACCTACCCCGACTTCGTAAATCCAACTGCATCTAAACGCGGAGCACCTCGTGCCGTAGACGGTCTACTTATCATCAGTAACGACGCAACCATCGAATTCGCCAGCCCGAACGCACTGAGCGCCTTCAACCGCTTCGGCATCCAAGGCGAGTTGGTAGACAAGAATTTTCCGCAGGCAATCGAGAAGGTCACCAACCAAAAACTCCGAAGCGACGAAGACCTCGCTCTAGTTGTAGCTGGCAAGGCACCGTGGCGAGCCGACGTTGAATCGCCAACAATGACCATCTCACTTCGTGCCGTTCCGCTCAAGCACAACAATGAACGAACCGGCGCGATCATCTTGGTTCGCGATATCTCTGAACTGAGAAGACAGGAACGCGAGCTGATCACCAAAGATGCGACTATCCGCGAGATCCACCACCGCGTTAAGAACAATCTCCAAACTGTAGCGTCATTGCTTCGAATTCAAGGCAGAAGAAGCAACTCCGAGGAAGCCAAGAACGCGCTAGACCAAGCGATGCGTCGCGTAGCTGCCATTGCCTTGGTTCACGACACCCTCTCGGCCGGGCTCACTCAGGAGGTCAACTTCGATGAGGTGTTCGACCGCGTTCTAAAACTTTCCAGCGAAGTGGCGGCCTCGGTGGGTACCACTGTGAAAACCATCATCGATGGAAAGTTCGGCCAGCTTCCCAGCGAAAAAGCCACCAGCCTTGCGGTTGCGCTTACCGAGATTGTCACCAACGCGGTAGAGCACGGTCTAGCCGACCGCAGCGGCGTCGTTCACATCAATGCCGAGCGTAAGGGTAAGAAACTGACCGTGACCATCTCGGATAACGGCAAAGGCCTCCCAGATCAAAAGCTCACGGAAGGCCTCGGCACAAGCATCGTTAAAACCCTCATCGAGGGTGAATTACGTGGAAACATCAAGTGGTTCTCGCCCAAAGAAGGCGGAACAAAAGTTGTGGTTGAATTACCGCTTAGCTAGCGCGGCGAGCACGAGCATACTTGCGCTTTAGCGACTTACGCTCATCTTCAGAAAGCCCGCCCCAAACGCCAGTGTCCTGGTTCTCTTTGATTGCGTATTCAAGGCAGCTGGTTGAAACAGCGCACTCGCGGCAGATTGCCTTGGCTTGGTCGATTTGGTCTACCGCTGGACCGGTGTTACCAACCGGGAAGAAAAGCTCTGGGTCTTCGGTTAGACATTTCGCTTCGTCTTGCCAGTGCATATCCATGCGGTTATTCCTTTGTCTTGAATCCAAAATCTAAACTCAAAAGAAGACCTAGGTCATCTGATGAAGTGGGTGGAAACTCATTGTGCCCTACGCTTGAAGGAGCAGTTGTTTCCTCTAAAAATCGTTTCACAGAACGCGCCTCGAATCAAGACCCAATTTATGAAGACCCTCCCAATCCAGCTCAAAGTTGCGATAACAATCGCAGCAGCAGAGGCTTTGACCTCCGCGGCAGTCACCGCCTTCTTTCTCTACGGACTGATCACCGGTCAGGAGAAGTCTCTCCAGATGATCCTTGGAATCATCATCCTGCTCGCAGCAGCAACAGCATTCCTAACCTCGGCAACACTGAACCTAATCAAGGCAAAGCGTTGGGCAAGGTCTGGAATAGTGTTCTGGCAGATTCTTCAAATCTCGATCGGCTGGGGGAGTCTTGGCGGCGAGAACGAAAACATTCCCATAGCGTTAGCCATTTTTGCTAGTTCGGCCGTTGCCACTGTGATGCTTTTCACCAAACCGGTGAACGCCGTCTTTGAAGAAAAGAACTAAAGCCCGAGCTTGCCTTTGAGCATTTCAACGTGGCCGGTTGCCTTGACGTTATAAAGAGGCAACTCAATGTTGCCCTTCTCATCCAACACAAAGGTCGAACGGATAACACCTTCATATTCGCGGCCATAAAGCTTCTTCATTCCAAAAGCCCCGTAGGCTTTGTGGACCTCAAGCGAAGGATCCGAAAGCAACTCAAAGTGCAGTCCTTCTTTGTCGGCGAACTTAGCTAACTTGGACGGCTCGTCTGGAGAGATTCCGATCACCAGGTAACCGGATGAGGTGAAGACCGAAAGAGACTCCTCGAAGTCGCAAGCCTCTTTTGAACAGCCAGGTGTCAAAGCAGCAGGGTAGAAGTAAACGATTACCTTCTTGCCCTTGAAAGAGGCCAAAGAAACCTTGTTGGAGTCCTTGTTTAGTAGTTCAAATCCTGGAGCTTTCGCTCCAACTTCCAAAGTGCTCATACCTTTAGCCTAGCGGTTGCTTGCGCGTATAAAAGTTTGCTAAACTCGTCTCTTGTTGCGTTTGTAACATGCACCTCTAGCTCAATCGGCAGAGCAACTGACTCTTAATCAGTGGGTTCTGGGTTCAAGTCCCAGGGGGTGCACGAATCCTGGTTTCTTCTCACGAGAACCAGGATTTTTTTTGCAAAAAGTGTGGTTGACTTGGGGTGTCTTGATAAACGGGGGGATTCTAGTGAAGAAGTTTTGGTCTGCGGTCATCGCAATCTTGATATCGTTTTCCGGAATCACTGCCGCAGAGGCTGATCCACTACCGGAGATGCCAAGTTTTGCTACACCAGTTGTTTCTGATCCGCTGGATATCAAAGTGGGCAATCTGCTTCACGTCAATGCCAATCAGGGCTCATGGCCGAATGGTGTTCAGTTCACTTACCAGTGGCTTCGCGATGGCGCAGAGATCTCCGGAGCGACCACAGCGACACACGTGGTAAACAATGACGACCTAGGGCATCACTTGAGCGCTCGCGTCACAGGCAGCCTGGACGGCTATGAGTCTAAGACTTTGACTTCCGCTCGAACCCAGGCAATTGCGATGCCTGAGGTTGCGATTGTGGGTCAATTCTTAGTCGGCAAGACAGTTACTACCAATATTGCGACCCCGCAACCAGGCGTCACCTACAGCTACCTATGGTTTATGCAGGACTTCGGACCAATATATTCCGTAAACGCGAGGACGTTTAAGATTCCCGAAAGTTCAGCTGGTAAGTATCTTGTGGTCAAGGTGACAGCAACCGAATCCGGACGAACCGTAGGTGAGTCTTTTAGTGCTGGCGAATTTGTTGGGGGAGGTAAAACCATCGCGGTCAATTTCACCCCCAGGATTCGAACCGTTGTGCTTGGTCTCTATACCGAAGGTTCTGTTCAGGTTGTGATTTCCGGCAACCTAAACGGTGCATCCTGTGTCAGCACTTGGTACGGTTACGGCAGTCCGCAGGTCAATGACCCAACTACTTACAACATCTCGCCTCGCGACGTTGGAAAAACCATCAAAGTCAAAGTGGAGTGCGCCCAAAGCGGCCACAAGGGAACCACTAAGACTCTAACGTCAGCGAAGATCCGGCCAATCATGATTCAAAATGGTGACGTTACGGTCAGTGGCACCTTCGCCCCCGGCGCAACGTTAACTGCGGTGCCGGGTGATTGGGCACAGGGTGCTTCGTTTGCGTACCAGTGGTACCGAGATGGTAAAAAGATCACCGGTGCGAAGTCTGTTACTTACAACCTTCCAGCCACGGCCGTTGGTCACAACTACAGCGTCAAGGTAACCGGTAGCAAACTCGGCTATGAGAGCTATACCGATGAATCACCACGCACTCTAGTTCAACTCATAAACTAAACGCGATTACTTGAGCGCTCAAGTAATATCCAAATATGGAAACTTTCGATAAATACCTCGCGCTCAGAAACTTCGTCAACGAAACCGAGAAGTCGGGGCTTGTTTACGGCACAAGTTTCAGCGAGTTCCTAATTCTCCGTGCCGTCGGGGCTGCTAGCCCAGCTGGTATACGCAGAGTTGATTTGGCCGAGCAGGTCGGACTCACCGTATCGGGAGTAACCAAGGCACTGGCACCATTGGAAAAACAGGGCTACATCGAAACCCTCGATGAAGTTAGCGATGCCAGAGTAAGAAAAGTAGCAATGACCCGATCGGGCGGGGAACTTTTCAAAGACATGGAACGAGATATGGAACGCAAGATGGCAAACGCTCATCACCATCTAAGTAAGCTCCTCAGGGAAATTGCCTAAGCGCTTAATAGCCACAGCCAGCAGCCTCGCACTAATTATTAGCTTGGCTGGCGCTCCAGCTGTTGCCTCTGTCAGGCCGGACCCCAAAGACATTCTGATAGTTGCTCTGAACACCAAATGCAAAAGCGCTCACTATCCTGCTTACATCCTGGACGGGTACTCGTTTGCAAAGGCGACACCTTACAAAGTTGGCTCAACCTATTACTTCCGAGCGGTCCGCCAAAGCGACAAAAAGAAAGAGGTCTATTCGGTGACGATGTGGCCGATTTCCGGAACTGTAAAAGGCTACACTGCCACCGCCCGCTCAGCGCTTACGAAATTCAAATGTGGGCAGTCGATGAATGTTCGTTACAGCTATGTCAACGAGTGGATGAGGTAGTTCCTCGTTCGCTATTCGGCAAACTTGAGCATTAGGTTGATCTGTTGCCCGAGTTCAATAGATTCAGACTTCCGAACTTTAGCTTTCAATGGCACGAAGTAAGTCCCCTCGCGCGGAATCAGGGCAGTATAAAAAGTGGTCCTGCCAATCGTCACGTCGACTGGAATGCAACCCCACCCGTAGCTGAGATGGCCAGCACTGGTTTCGATTCGTTTGGTGACTTCCGGAGGGGTCGTTGAGAAATAAAACGGTGCAGGCCCTCGCCACTCGACTACCCGTGACGAGAACTTGAACTCCATGGAGTCAATTATCCAGTGGATGCTATGGCGTACAGGGTAATAGTTGTTCCAGCTGGTGCTGGACCAAGGTGATCGCCTAGGTAGTATTTGGTTCCGGTGTCATCGGCCGAGGTGCACCAGTGATTGAAAGCCGCAGCATCGCCTCCATTCACCGTTCCCATGTTTCCGTATTCTGGCGGCGTACTCGCGTCGAGTGACCATGCGGTGTCGGCAAAAGTTGATGCGACCAAGTCGCCTTCATAGAAGTAGCCAGTGACTGGGCCGCCGTGCAAAACACTGCCAGCGTCAAGGTTGCTCATTGAGTACTGGTAGCGTCCGCGCGAAGAGCCAAAGGTGATTACCACCTTGCGAATGCTGGCCTTGCGGCTGTTAGAGAGAACGTAACTAACCGTGCCAACAGTGGCACCAGCACGGGCTGCAGCGTAGTCGCAGGCCTTTTGAGCGCGAGTTGTGGCAAGAGCCACGATCTTGTGGCGTGCCTCGCCCAAGTAGTTATAACCGGCGTAGCCAACGCAAGAGACGGTTGAAGCACCAGGATTAGCGGTCACGTAAGTGCGGATGGCAGACTTCTGGGCTGAGGTGAGGGAATACTTCATGGTGGCGAACCCAGAGACCGATAGGGTATCTCCAGTTGCGTTTGCTGGAACCGCGCCACCTAAAAGGGTGGCTAGAAGTGCAATCAAAACTCCAAGCGTTTTGAACAGGTTTCGTTTCTGGTTCATAAGAGTCTCCGCGTAAATCTTCCAGCGTTCAATATTCATTCTAGGTCAGGTAACTCAAAAGCCCTCAGACAAACTCTGAGGGCTTTTGAAAATGAACTACTAGAAGTCCCAGTCGTCGTCTGTAGTGGCTTCGTGCTTGCCCATAACGTAGCTAGAACCAGATCCTGAGAAGAAGTCGTGGTTTTCGTCGGCGTTAGGGGAGAGGGCCGAGAGAATGGCTGGGCTGACTTCGCAGTCGTCCTTCGGGAACAGCGCGTCGAAGCCCAGGTTCATTAGGGCCTTGTTGGCGTTGTAGTGAAGGAACTTCTTGACGTCGGCGGTGAGGCCGATTTCGTCGTAGAGGTCAGCGGTGTACTTAATTTCGTTCTCATAGAGCTCTAGGAGAAGGTCGTAGGCGTAGCCCTTGATTTCTTCCTGACGATCTGCAGATTCCTTCTGGAAGGTCTGCTGGAACTTGTAGCCGATGTAGTAACCGTGGATGGCTTCGTCGCGGATGATTAGACGAATCAGGTCGGCAGTGTTGGTGAGCTTGGCTCGTGACGACCAGTACATCGGTAGGTAGAAACCGGAGTAGAAGAGGAAGCTCTCAAGCAGGGTTGAGGCAACCTTGCGCTTTAGAGGATCAGTTCCGTTGTAGTAGGAAAGAACGATCTCTGCCTTCTTCTGGAGGTAAGGGTTCTCTTCCGACCAGCGGAAAGCCTGCTCGATTTCATCGGTTGAACAAAGGGTAGAGAACACGCTCGAGTAGCTCTTGGCGTGAACGCTCTCCATGAACGCGATGTTGGTGATTACAGCCTCTTCGTGCTGCGTGATGGCATCAGGGATCAGGCTGGCAGCTCCAACGGTTCCCTGGATGGTGTCAAGCAGGGTGAGGCCGGTGAAAACGCGCATGGTTAGCAACTGCTCGTTTGGGTGGAGGGTCTCCCACGATGGGATGTCGTTGCTTAGAGGCACCTTCTCAGGCAGCCAGAAGTTGCTTGTGAGACGGTTCCAAACATCGAGGTCGATAGGGTCCTCGATCTTGTTCCAGTTAACTGGACGGGTAATCGCTTTGATCTTGTTAGCCATGATGTTCTTTCTTAGAGCATGCAGCTGACGCACTCGTCAACTTCGGTGCCGGCAAGTGCCAGCTGGCGGATACGGATGTAGTAAATGGTCTTGATGCCCTTACGCCATGCGTAGATTTGAGCACGGTTGACGTCACGAGTGGTTGCGGTGTCCTTGAAGAACAAGGTCAGCGATAGACCCTGGTCGACGTGCTGAGTTGCCTCGGCGTAGGTGTCGATAATCTTCTCTGGGCCGATCTCGTAGGCGTCCTCGTAGAACTCGCTGGTCTCGTCCGAAAGGAATGGAGCTGGGTAGTAAACACGACCAAGCTTTCCTTCCTTACGGATTTCGATCTTCGAAGCGATTGGGTGAATCGAGGAGGTCGAGTTGTTGATGTAGCTGATCGAACCGGTTGGAGGTACAGCCTGAAGGTTCTGGTTGTAGAGACCGTTCTTCTTCACTAGCTCGGCGAGCTTCGCCCAGTCTTCCTGAGTAGGAATCTCGATACCCTTGGCAGCGAATAGTTCCTTGACCTTTTCGGTCTTTGGCGCCCAAACCTGGTTGACGTACTTGTCGAAGAATTCTCCGCTGGCGTACTTCGAGTCTTCAAAACCGTCGAACGACTGCTTCTTCTCGGTGGCTAGCAGGTTGCTGGCGCGGATGGCGTGGTAGACCACGGTGTAGAAGTACATGTTGGTGAAGTCCAAACCAACTTCCGAACCGTAGTGAACGTGCTCGCGAGCTAGGTAACCGTGAAGGTTCATCTGACCAAGACCGATTGCGTGGCTCTTGGCGTTACCGTCAGAGATCGAACGCACAGCTTCGATGTTCGACATTTCAGAAACTGCCGTTAGGGCACGGATTGCGATTTCAACGGTCTCGCCAAGGTTGCCGCCGTCCATTGCTAGAGCAATGTTTAGCGAACCGAGGTTACAGCTGATGTCTTTACCTATTTCGTTGTAGCTGAGGTCTTCGTTGTAGGTGGTTGGGGTGTTCACCTGAAGAATCTCAGAGCAGAGGTTCGACATGTTGATGCGGCCCTTGATTGGGTTGGCATTGTTTACGGTGTCTTCGTAGACCACGTAAGGGTAGCCGGACTCGAACTGAAGCTCGGCGATGCGCTCGAAGAGCACACGAGCCTTCATCTTGGTCTTCTTGATGCGAGGGTCGTCGACCATTTCCTGGTACTTCTCGGTTACCGAGATGTCGCCGAATGGAACACCGTAGACGTTCTCCACGTCGTAAGGGGAGAACATGTACATGTCTTCGTTCTCACGAGCGAGCTCTAGGGTGATGTCTGGAACCACAACACCGATCGAAAGCGACTTGATGCGGATCTTCTCGTCGGCGTTCTCACGCTTGGTGTCTAGGAACTTCATGATGTCTGGGTGGTGAGCGTTTAGGTAAACGGCACCGGCACCCTGACGCGCACCTAGCTGGTTTGCGTAAGAGAACGAGTCTTCAAGAAGCTTCATAACCGGAATGATGCCCGATGACTGGCCTTCAATCTTCTTGATTGGAGCACCAGACTCACGGATGTTGCTTAGGTTTAGGGCAACACCACCGCCACGCTTGGAAAGCTGAAGTGACGAGTTGATGGCGCGAGAGATTGACTCCATGTTGTCTTCGATGCGAAGCAGGAAGCACGATACGAGCTCTCCACGCTGCTTCTTACCGCAGTTTAGGAAGGTTGGGGTAGCAGGTTGGAAACGGCCCGAGATGATTTCCTCAACCATGCGGGTTGCGAAGTCTTCGTTGCCATCGGCTAGGGCCAGAGCGGTCATGACCACGCGGTCTTCGAAGCGCTCTAGGTAGCGGCTGCCGTCGAAGGTCTTTAGGGCATAGCCGGTGTAGAACTTGTAGGCACCCAGGAACGCTTCGAAGCGGAACTTCTTCGAGTAGGCGTAGTCGTTTAGCTGGGTGATGAAGTCGAAGGAGTACTTAGCCAGCACGTCTGGCTCGTAGTAGTCGTGCTCAACCAGGTAGTCGAGGCGCTCGCGAAGAGTGTGGAAGAACACCGTGTTCTGGTTCACGTGATCTAGGAAGTACTTGTGAACCGCCAGCTTGTCTTTATCAAGCTGCATCTTGCCGTTGGCGTCCCACAGGTTAATCATGGCGTTCAACTCGTGGTAGCTCAGGGTGTTCTCAAGCTCACCGTTGTCAAAACGCGAGATGATCTCGTCAGCTGCTAGTTCTTGTGTGCGTTCCATAATTTTTCGATTCTCTTTTTAACTTCTACAACATCTTCTGGGGTGCCTAAAATTTCCACTCTGTAAATCAAAGGCACTTGCAATTTTTCGGAGATGATATCTCCGGCGATGCAGTAGGTTTCACCAAAATTGGTGTTGCCAAGTGCTACAACGCCGGCGATTCGTTTCCGGTTTTCTGGGTTGTTCAGGAATTTGATTACCTGAACTGGGACTGCTCTCTTATCTTCGCCGCCACCATAGGTTGGGACCACCAACACGCTCACCGTGTCGATCGAAAAATCCTCAACATCTTTCGTAAACAGGGGGATGCGTTTAGCTGGCATCCCCAGTTTCTCTACGAAACGCTTGGTGTTTTCCGACGTACTTGAGAAATAGACGATCTCAAACACGGATTGCCTGCAAGAGTAACTAGTTCTTGAGCGAGAGGATTTCGTCCATCTTGAAGCCTGACCAGTGCTTGTCACCGGAGACTACAACAGGGGCGGCGGTGTATCCGAGGGCGCGAACTAGCTCTAGGGCCTGTGGGTCCTGGCTTAGGTCGACAACCTCAAATGCGATTCCTTCGCGGGTCAACAAGCGCTTGGTGCTGTCGCACTGGACGCAAGACGGAAGGGTGTAAACAGTTGCTACTGCGGCGCTCATTACTACTACTCTTTCTAAGGGTCTAGCGGGATTAGAGGAGGAGGCCGCTACAAGATGCCTTTTTATTCTAGCGATAAAAAAGACACCAAAAGAGCAGTTTCCCTTGGCCCACAAAGTTTGTTTTAGATCTCCACCAGGTCTATCGTTTGAGAACCTTTTTTCGGGTCCACGTCAGACTTTCACTGGCTTCCCCTAGTAGCAGATCTATTAAGTTGTAGAGCGATATTAGGACGACAAAATTCGCTAGTGTGGATGGCTTCGGTGTGTCGCGATATATATTTTCGAAAGTCCTTCAAACCCAGAGTTTGGGGCTGAACGTCACTGTAAAAACAGGACCGGAACCATCGAAATTACAAGCAAAACGGCTGCCGCGACGTTGAAAATGGGTCTCCTGTTGTCTTTTTGCAGGATGCCAGCTACAGCCTCACCGAAAGCGGCCCAAATCATGGCGCCGGGGTAGGTTGCAACTAAAAAGACGCCTAAAGCAAGTGCTAGCGTGCCAAAGTCGGCCTGTTCTGGGATGTAACTCGAATAAAACGAGATCAAAACGATCCAAGCTTTCGGGTTCACTAGCTGAAAGAGGGCTGATCGGAAGAATCCCACAGCGTGCAAGGCTTCGTGCTTGTGGACGAAGGTCGAGCGAACGATTCCGTAAGCGAGAAAAAGCACATAGGCGAAACCGATGTATTTCAGGTACTCCTGGATGAGCGGAAACGCCCTGAACAGGCTGCCAACCCCCAAAGCAATCGACGAAAACATCACGGTAAGACCGATCATGATTCCGTTTATATAAGAGAGCGATTTCCCAAGCCCGTGGTTCATTCCGCTCGACAGAAGGTAGGTGTTATTTGGACCTGGAGTCACCGAGGTGACGAAACCAAAAACTGCAATGCCAACAATGACGCCGAAAAGATTATCCACACCCCTAGTCAAACACCTTTTCCTACAGGTTTTTGCTCAAAAAGTCTATTTTTGCAATGTCTGGTTGGCTGGCTAGGCTAGAAGTCTAGAAACAACATAGTCGGGGGATTATGAGAGCAGTTAATAGCCGGCTAGTAGCCTTCGTGGCTCTGCTCGCCCTGCTTTTTGGTTTCGTTCCTCCGGCATCAGCTGCCGTTGCAGTTCCAAGCTCAATCGGCCCTACTAACCCTTATATAGTGGCCATCAACGATGTCGCCGTAGATGACCTCTCAGCTGCGCTCGCCGACTTAGGTGTTTCACCGACTCACACCTACGACGACGTTTTCGCCGGCTTTGCAATTGATTTGACCAGCGAACAGAAGACCTATCTTCAAACCCTGTTCCCGGGGATGCGGATCGAAGCCGATGTGCCAATCAGTGTTCGAGACACCCAGAACGATGCCGCTTGGGATATTTCCGACCTCGATGCTCCCGGAAAGACTCAGGATAGTAATTACAAATATCCGTCATCGGCCGGTCAAGGGGTGCGCGTTTACGTCCTAGATACCGGCGTTAGCCCTAACTCTCGAGAATTAGGAAGCCGACTTCTGCCCGGTTATGACGCAGTAAGCGGAACCAGCACCTCAGACCAAGACGGTCACGGAACCCACGTGGCGGGAACCGTCGCTTCGAACACCTGGGGTGTGGCAAAGTTGGCCAACATCGTTCCGGTTCGAGTTCTAGGTGCCAACGGTTCAGGTAGCACCAGTGACGTAATTGCCGGAATCGATTGGGTCATTTCGCATAATCCGAGTGGCATACCTGCCGTTATCAACATGAGTCTGGGTACAGACTCGGTCAGCACCTTTGTGAACGCAGCGGTGCAAAGGGCGGTAACCGCGGGAATCTTTGTTGCCGTTGCCGCGGGTAATGACGGTCAGACCGACACCGATGCTTGCACAACTTCACCGGCCAGCGCACCAAGCGCTTTCACCGTGGGTTCGGTAGGTCGAACCCACGTGCTTTCCTATTTCTCGAACGTTGGAAGCTGTGTCGACATCTTGGCTCAGGGTGAAGAAGTCGCTTCTTTGAATCGAAGTGACACCTCGGCCGGAGCTTTTACGGTTCTGCAGGGAACTTCGATGGCCACCCCACACGTTGCCGGTGCAGCCGCCCTATATCTTTCGCTCCACCCGAACGCTTCTGTAAGTACTACGAAAACCGCTCTATTAAATGGTGCCGAAACCAACGGAACCGTTCGGTTGGGAACTACCAACAAGGTGCTCGACATATCGTTTATGAACGCAATGCCTGTTGTTACGAGCGCTCCGAGCGTAGGTTCGAACACCGCTGCCGTGATTGGCCAGGTGGTTACCGCGAACGACGGAGTGTGGAGTTCGGCTGGAACTTACAACGTTGCCAAGCGTTGGCTCGCCTGCGCATTTAGTTATTCGACCGGCCCAGCCTCTCTGCCAAACGACTGTTTAGCTGTGCCATCGGCAACCGGTTCAAGCATCACCGTGGCTAGAGCCCAGGTTGGCCAGTACCTAATGATCGAAGAGACCGCCACCGGCGAAAACGGAACCGTGCGTTCATACTCTGAAACCACTCAAAAAGTCGTTGAACCGGCTGCCGCAAGTTCGATCCGCAACACCGATGCACCAACTCTCGGCCTGGCAACGGGCTCTTCCTACGGCACCGACGATGCGCCGAAGATCGCGGGAGTGGCTTCGACGACCCTAAAAATTAGCAACGGTATTTGGTCAAGCGACAACGGTCTTCCGACTTACAGCTACCAGTGGTATCGCTGCTCGAACCAGGTTGCATCGTCTGCGACCGGACTGCCTTCTGGATGTGTTTCGATCTCTGGGCAAGAAGCTCAAACATATACGGTTACCACCGCAGACCGCGGGAAGTACCTACTGGCTTCTGTAAATGCGCAGAACGCCGACGGCCAGTCGATTATCTACACCAAGTCGACGCTGGCAGTTACTTCGGCACCGACCGTGCTTACCCCAACCGATTTCGGCAACAATCTCGAATCCATAGTTGGCAATAGGTTCGAGCTGCTCGCTGCGACCTTCGATTCCGAACCCGCTGCAACCATTTCGTTGCAGTGGTATTCGTGTGTCTCCAGCACGCTCACCTCCGGTTCTGCTCTTCCAGCTGGGTGCAGCATCATCGCCGGTGCAACCAGCTCAAGTTTCCTCGTGACCGCAGCTCAAAAGGGAAAGTTCATTTTGGCTGCCACCACAGCAAAGAATGCCGCCACCTCGGGTGCTGGAATTACAAGTTATTCGCGCACGCTAAGTGCCGCGGTGGCAGCTGCGCCAACAATTAAGTTCACTGTCACAGGCGCTAGTGGCAGCGTGAAGTTCGTTTCATCGACGGCCGCGGCCCAGAACTCGAAACTCACTGTCGACCTAACCGGATGGGTAACCGCAAATGCCTACACCTACAGCTGGTACCGCTGCGATTCGGCAGTAGCTGCCACAGCGGCGGAGCCTTCCGGTTGTGAAGTCATTGCCGGTGCGACGGCTGCCACATACACCGTGACCAGTGCTGACGTTTCAAAATACGTGACCTCATTCGTCACCGCAAAAAATGGCACTACCGTGGTTGCCACTGCAACATCGGCGATGTCTTCCCAGGTTTTGCAGACACCTAGCAATTCGGTTTCACCTTCGATCCAAGGTGCGGCAGTTGTCGGTCAAACGGTAACCGCTGGCGATGGCACCTGGGCTTCGACTCCAACCGCTGCATACACATACCAGTGGTACTCGTGCTCGGTAGCGGTTTTGGCTGCGGCTGTGAAGAACGCGAAATGTGTTGCGATTGCCGGTGCCCGGTCGTCGAACTATGAAATCCCTGCGGCTCAGAACAACAAGTTCCTCGTAGTTCAGGTTTTGGCAAGCAACTCGACCAACACCGGGACACCGGTAAGCGCCTATTCGGCAAGCACTTTGAAAGTACTGACGGCACCTAGAAATACGGTGGCTCCAACACTCAGTTACAGCGCCACCGCAACAACTGGGCAACCAATTGTGGGAAGCACCATCAGCGTTAGATCTGGAACCTGGACGGGAAACCCACTTCCAACAAAAACTTATGTTTGGTACAGCTGTGACGCTGCCGTGGCCGCGGGAACCACAGCCGTGCCGTCTGGATGTTCTGAGATCCCGGGTGAAACTGGAACCAGTTTGGTTACCGGGGCAAGTCTTCAAACCAAATACATCACGGTTTTAGAAACTGGCTCCAACTCAGTGTCGTCGCCGGGACTATTTGCGGCTGTGTCACTGACCCTTCAACCACGCCCGAGCTTCGCCAGCGACCCGGTAATTCAGGGCCAGGTAAAGAGTGGACAAACGCTTACGGTTGCCACCGGAGCGTCATCGGTAGGTGGAGCGCCAACAGCCAGTTACCTGTGGTATCGCTGTACCAACTCGGCAAGTGCCGGCGACAGCCTCCCGAGTGAATGTACCCCGCAGCTAACCTCCACAGGCGCGCAGCTGAACCTAACCCCGAGCCACGAAGGTGGTCGCTACCTGGTTCGAGTGACCATCACGAACGTGGCTGGAAGTGCGGTTCGATTCAGTGCAACCACTCAAGAAGTTCTTGGTGATGTAGCCAACCTCACCTTCGCAAGCCCTCGCTCAGAAACTACACAACCGAAGGTCGGGTCTGCCCTCACAGTAGGCGCCAACACCTGGAGCGGTTTCCCTAGGAGTAACCCGACTTATCAGTGGTACCGCTGCAATGATGCTGTGGTTTCGAAGTCGAGCGAGCGCCCAGCCGGGTGTACTTCAATTGGTGGAGCTACCGGAAACACCTATTTGCCAACTGTCGAAGACGAGTCAAAATATCTTTCGGTTAAGGCGCTCAACACCCAGGTCGGCGGATTCAGTGCCGCAGCCTGGTCGCCAACCAGTGCTCAGATTTATCGCAGCGTAAGTTTCGGTGACCTAGATAGCAGCCCCGCAGAGCCGCGCCCAACTCTAGGCAACCAGCGAATTTACCTCGGTAATAACCTGACCCTAGACGTTGGTACCACCCACGGTTATCCGGCACCGCAAAAGAGTTACCAGTGGTACCGATGTGATGATCAGGTCAACACCTCAGGCTCCACGCTGCCAGCCGGATGCTCGGCGGTGGCCGGTGAAACTGGCACAACCTACGAATACAAACTTCGCGACGTCGGCGCTTTCATTCTTGCTTCGGTCACGCTCACCAACTTCCTCGGTTCGGAAAAACTATTCACGGCTTCCACTTCGGTGATTGGTTCGGCTCCGGTAAACAACGACCTGGTTGCTCCAAGGCTGCCAGGTACCGGTGCCGTCCTCAAGATCGGTGCCGTAGTTGAGGCATCGCAGGGTAGTTGGACAGCCCTACCCGACGCAAGTTACAGCTACGCCTGGTACCGTTGCCAAAACGCGTCGACCTCGCGGCAAATTTCACTGCCAAATAACTGTATTGACCTTGGCGTAAGCGCCAACACCTATGAGCTCAAAAAAGCTGATTCGGGCAAGTACATCATGTACTCGGTTACGGCTGTCAATGACAACGGAGAAGCCACGGCATACTCGCCAACCACAATCGACGTCGGTGAACCTACCAGTTTCACCGCCGACCCTCTGCTTCAAAACCGTTTCCGCAAAGACGAGACCATTGGTTCGAGCCTGGCCACCGCAGGTTGGCCAAGCCCGCAGCCCACCTACCGATGGTTCCGGTGTGAAGCGCCGGTGTCTGCCGCGTCGGCTAGCGCACCGCTTGGCTGTGTGGTAATTCCTAGAGCCATATCAGACACCTACACGCTCACCTACGCCGATGTGTCGAAGTATGTCGTCAAGGAAATTACGATCACCAACCGAATCGACAGTTCGGTTCGCTATACGGCCTCGAGCAGGCAAATCCTGCTCACGCCAGAAATCTCCGGAAATCTAACTGTCACCGGCCAGCTTTGGTTCGACACTGCTGAGAACCCTAAGGTACTTACCGCGAGTCAGGTGAACATCAAGGCCTTCCCAGAAACCGTGCCGGTTTACCAGTGGTATCGAGGCGGTACGGCGATTCGAAACGCCAATTCGATTACCTACACCTTGACCGCTGCCGATGTTGGATATCAGATGTCTTACACGGTGTCAGCCACCAACAGCTCGGGAGTTGCCGAGCCGGTGGGCGCCAGCACCAGCGACGAAATCGGTCAGACCCCAAAACTTTCAACTGTCTTAGGTGCTCAAAAGCCAAGGGTTTGTGGAACGGAAACCGATGGTGAAATCTCGGCGGGAAGTTCGGTTTGGATTTGTAACGGAGACTGGGTCGCCACACCTGAAGTTTCAGAATTCACCTACCAGTGGTACATGTGTACCGCCGAATCACCTCAGGGAAATACCGTTCCATCCACCTGTACCTTGATCAAAGGTGCAACCGATACGGAAATTAGCGCTACCTTCCTAGATGAAGGCAAGTTCCTGGGCTTCACCATCACCGCTAAAAACGGCACCGAGGATCGAAAACTTTTCGCGGCAACTTCGAAAAAGATTTATGTAAAGCCGGAATATCGCTCAGGTGCCAAAACGGTATTTGGTGCTGGGCAGGCCGCCAAGGACGGTTCACCTCGTGTTGGTTACCAAATTGAGGCAAGTGTTGGCACCTGGCGAGGAGTGGCTACCAACACTTATAGCTACCAGTGGTTTGCCTGTGCCGACGGTGCAACTCCGATTGCAGAGACCTTGAACCCACGATGCGAAGAGATTATCGGAGCAGAATCTCGAGTGCTCACAGTCACAGACGCAATGGTTGGCAAGTATCTGGGTGTGAGAATTACTGGTTCATACAAGTATGTTGCACTTACCGATGTGCCGACTTCTTCAAACCGAGACATCATTTACACGGCGTCCACGGTCAATCCCGTCTTGGCTCCACCTGCAAACGTGCGACCACCATTCATAGCCAGTCGCTATACCTATGTTTACGCAACACTAAAAGCCAACGACGGTGAATGGACCGGCTCGTTGCCGCTAACGGTCACCCACACCTGGTGGGAGTGTGATGCACCAATTTTTGAGGCAACCAAATTCCAGCCGGCTGGCTGTACAGAAATAAAGAACAGCACCGGCAACTGGAAAGTAACCCCGGCGCAGGTTGGTAAGTACCTAACCTCGGCGGCGAAGGCATCTAACCTCGGTGGCGATGTAAGAATTTGGTCGGCTACTCAAGAAGTAGTGAAGACCGGTCCGGTTAACGTGACAGCTCCGGTGATTTCACTACCGACCGGGTCAACTAACCCAAGTACGTCCACCGAAATCAGGGTCAGCAAGGGAACCTGGCTTGGTGACCCACCTCCAGGTGATCCGAGTGAATACAACTGGTACCGCTGCGACGACGCAGTGCGCGATGCGTCCGAGTTTCTTGACACCGGATGTCAACTAATCGAAAGCGCTCGCGGAAATACCTACACGCCGGTAAGCGCCGACGTTAGAAAATACCTAGTCGCATCGGTCAAGGCCTCGAATACTCAGGGCGACTGGGTGGCTTACACCGCATCGACCACTCAGGTTTATCTACCGCCGAGCAATATCACCTTGCCTAGCATTCCAGCGGTGGCGTTCGTCGGTCGCAACATGACTGGAGCTCACGGCACTTGGGATGGTTATCCAGAACCCACCCTCGCTTACCAGTGGTATGTCTGTGACGATCGCCAGGCAACTGCCAGTGCCACACTTCCTGCGGGCTGTGAACTAATCGCTAAGGCAACTTCGGACGTCTACAAGCCGGTGGTTAGTCAAATCGACAAGTATCTGATTCTTAAGGTCACCGCTAAGAACCCGGCGGGCGAGACCAGCAAATTCACAGCATCAAGTGATTCGGTGGTTTCCGGTCCGGTGTTGGTAACGCCACCGACCTTTACCGGTTCCGTAGAAGGTCATCCGGTGGTTGGTTCATCAACCACGACCGATGGCGGTATCTGGCAGGGAACTCCTTCTCCAGACAAGTCTTACCAGTGGTTGGTGTGTGACAAGGACGTAACCGCCGACGACGTGGACGGACAGAAAGATCAACCTGCAGTCGGTGTGGAAAACCCACCTAGTCCAACCGCATTCTTGACTGAAAAGGGTTGTGTGGAAATTGAGGGAGCGACCGCAAACGCGATCACCCCTAACGAAACTTTCCGTGGCAAATTCCTGATGATCCACGTCACTGCAAGAAACATCCATGGTGTTGACGACTGGTACTCGGCTGCCAGCAAGGTGGTTTGGATGGCACCGGTTGTTGCCACCCCAGTGCAGGTCACTGGCAAGACCTTCAACCTGCTTTCGGCGCACGCTCGCCTTGATACTTGGAAGGCTTTCCCAGAGCCAACCAAGACTTACACCTGGTATTACTGCAGCACGGTCACCGCGGCTGCTGGAATCACGATGCCAGACGGTTGTACGTCCGCGATTGCAGGTGCAAACACCTCTGATTACAAGATTCCGGAAACCACGACCGCATCGCAGAAGTATCTCGTGGTCAAGGTGGTTGCCCACAACGCGGCCGGCGCCGACGGAGTGAGTTATTCGGCTACTTCGAACGAGGTCGTCCCTGGTCCGGCCAATACGGTTTCACCAACCGTTACCGGTAACGCCAATTATGCAGTAGCTGCACCGGGCACTGTGCTCACCGCGGGAGGTACTTGGGTAAATATCGAGGGCAACCTTGACTACCAGTGGTATCGCTGCACCAAGGAATTGAACGCGACCGACGAACTTAATGAAACCTGTCAACCAATTAGCGGCGCCGAAGGGCCATCCTACGTAGTTAGCGCCGACGACGTTCTAACACCAGCCGAATATGCGGCATTCAACGCGGATCAAAAACTTGCCGTGAAGGGCAAGGTGCTGGTTGTAGGCGTAACCGGTTCAAATGCTCGTTACGGCCAGAGCACGGTGTTCTCTAAGTCGACAACCTTTGTGACCGAGAAGGTGAATAGCGTCACCGCGCCAACCATTTCGGGCTTGCCGCGAATCGACACCACGATCTCCGGTCTAGATGGAACCTGGCGCGGATTCCCGCTACCAACCGATTCGCGCAAGTGGTTCTATTGCAAGACTGCAAAGGCAACTAAGAGCCTCGTCAAGCCGGCCGACTGTTCTCCAATTGGAAACTCGAATAAGCCGACCCTTGCCGTGTCTGAAGACTTCATCGGCAAGTACCTGGTTTACTCAATCACTAAGACCAACAAGGTTGGGGCTGTGACCACCAACGTCACCGTCTACTCTGCATCCACCGCTCAGGTTGCGCTGACTCCGGTGCTATTGAGTAAGCCAGACCTAGACCCAGTGGGAGATTTCGCTAGAGCGGACGCACCGAAGGTTGGAACCAGTTGGAAGCTAACCTCGGCTTGGAAAAAGCCAACCCCTGCCTTGACCTACCAGTGGTACCGATGCGACGACCGAGTCGATACCAACGCTGCACTAATCACCGAGAAACCGGCCGGCTGTGTTGCCGTCGAAGGAGCAAACTCGATTGCCTATGAGGTTCGAGTTGCCGATCAGGGTAAGTATCTTCTGGCCCAGGTGATTGGAACCAACGTTTCGGATTCGGTTACTTCTTTCACCAACTCGAGTGAACGTCCGGTTGCTCAGCCACCGATTGCTACCACCTTGCCTGCCATCAGCGGAACCAGAAACATCGGGGACACCCTAAGTGTCACCGAAGGAGTTTGGTCGCCGGTTGCTACCGAAGCCAGGAAGTTCCAGTGGTACTCCTGTTCTCGACCGGTACCAGAGACCGTAAACGAAGTACCAAGTTTCTGTGATCTGCAGACCGGCGACACCGGTTCTTCATACACAATTAGCTCGCTCGATGCCGGTAGCTACATGACCGTCAAGGTTTCTGGAACCTACCAGTTCTCAACCACTTCCTATCTACTGGCCGTAACCGAGGCGACTCAGTTGGCTCCAAGAATCGTTTACGGCGGAGCCAAGCCAATCCTCGACTACGAAACCTTCTTAGTTGGCGATTTGTTCACCATCAGAGGTGGCGAGTGGGAAGGAACCCCAACTCCTGTTGTCACCTACAAGTGGTACCGATGCGTGAACCCTAGCGACTCTACGCAAAGCCTTCCGGAGGGCTGCCAGGAGATTCCAAATGCAACCAACCCGACCTACCAGGCGGTGAACGCCGACAACGGTAAGTACTTGGTAGGCGTGGAAATCGCAACAAACTCGGGCGGGGTTGCCACCTGGTACACCGAGTCATCCGACATGCAGGTGAAGGCTGGTTACGTTCAGGGAAGCACAGCCGTCTCCATTTCGGTCAGCGGCAGTGCCATCACCACCACCGACAGCATCACCATCAACTACACTCCTGGAACTTGGCAGGTGGGTGATGTGAATGTGGACGCCGTCCTGGTCCACCGTTGGATTTACTGCAAGGAACCGATCCAATCGGTTGTTCAGAAACTGCCAGCCGGTTGTGACTGGATGTTCCCTTACAAAAATGCAGCCACATTCCTTGTGGCAGATGAAGACCTAGCCCCACTGGTGCTTTCGATTGATAGCCCATACGCCGGCTACTACATTGCGTCAATGGAATACGTGATGAGTAACAAGCCAATACCGCAGAACACGGTTCCGATTAAAGAACGTGAAACCTTCCGAGTTTCCGCATCGTCACCTTTGATTTTGATGTCTCCAACTCTTTGGACGAATCCGCCGACGACCGAACTTTTGAGCACGACTAACGGCAACGGCTACCAGGCTCCGAGGCTTTCCACTAACCAGTACGCAGTAGGCGACTCGGGCCAGACTGCGCTCTCCATTAGCTACATCTCCAAGTTCCTCAAAACCACCGACCCTTGGGCGGATGACGTTACGAGTACTCAACGAATCACCTGGCGAGGCGTCGGTGATCCAAGTTGGAGACCTAACCAGCAAGCTATCAACCCATACGCTTTTGCGACCCAATGGTTCCGTTGCGAAACGGAAGTTCCGGAACTGGTGTTCGCGAAGCCCGATTCATGTGCCGAAATTTCAGGCGCTACCAGCGGTACTTACACACCGGTTGAGGCTGATGTCTCTAAGTACATTTCGGCAAGATTGACGGCCACCAACTCGGTAGGTTCAACCTCGATTTGGACCAAGAGCACCTGGCATATCACGCAACGGGCAACTGTTAAAGTTTCCCCAGCGCTGAACAGCGCCACTACCCGTTTCTCTGGCGACACCGTTACCGTTACTGCGGGCGACTGGGTTGGCCTAGACACCCCGGCCGACGCGGTTTACAAGTTCTATCTCTGTTCGGCAACTACGGTTTCGGTCGCTAACTGCGGTGCGTCACCAACTAACGCAGCCCTTCCGAAGCAGATTCCATCCAACGGTCGTTCGGCGCAAATCCCAACCCTCGGCGGGCAAAACCTAACCCGATACGTTTTGGTTGAAATTTCACGCGCTAACTATCCATACCTTTTCTCAGACAGTCAGGTTGATCCGAGCAAGCAGCGCGTCACCACCGTAACCCTGGCCACCGAACGCATCTACGAGCGTCCGGTTTGGAAGGGTGTCGCCTCTGTGCCACTGTCAACCGGCGCTGGCACGCTTGTCCTCACGTCCCAAACCTCTGGCGCGAACATTGACGCCAACGTTGGTCAAACTCTTTACATGGACATCTCTAGCAGCAACTGGAGTGCTACCGATGCCACGAACCGCTACAGCTACGCTTGGTTCGAATGCAGCCAGCCGCAAACTAATCGGAGCACCGCAACCGAAACACCTTCGGGATGTACCGTGATTTCTGGTGAGACCAGTTCGTCTTATCGATTGACCCGTAACGATCGCGACAAGCGAATCATGGGACGCATCATCGCCGAAAATACCTATGCTTCAGGAACCGCCTGGACGGTCACGACGCCTCCGATTACAGAACCTCCATACATGCTGACTGCGCCGAGCATCACTTTGGCGGGCAGTGGTAAACCTGCGGTTGGCGACACCATCACGGGCGTAAAGGGAACTTTCGCCGCTAGCCCAAGCGTTACCGAGGACATCACTTCTTACCAGTGGTACGCGTGTAATAACGCAGTCCAAGCCAGCAGTGCGCTTGCTGCGGGCTGTGTTCCGATTCCGGGGGCGATGAACGAAACCTACACAATTTCGCGCGACTACATGGGCAAGTATCTGGTCTATCGTTCCGGAGCTTCGGCACAGGTGAACCCGAACTCCTACAGAGCTGTCACCTACCACTATTCGGCATCCGTCGGTGACGTGGAAATGGATCCGGAGTTTGGTCCAACCGATCCGCAAATTACCGGCACCGGCGTGGATTCGCAGGGCAATCCGAAGCCAGCAATCTTCCACGTTGGCTACACCTTGAAACTTTCGAGTTTCCGTATCACCAGTAACCCAACCGCGACGTCCACTTGGGATTGGTACGTTTGCGACACTTCAAAGACGTCCCAGTCTCTGGGCACACCACCGAGCGACTGTCAGCGACAGGATGCAACTAACCAGAGTGAACTGGTAATTGATTCCAGCATGGCCGGTAAATACATCACTGTATTTGCTTCAGCGGTCAGCAGAACCAACCCGACTAAAAAGAACGCGGCTTTCACCAAGCAGGTCACGATGTCGCCGGTGAACACGGCTGCCCCAACTTTGACTGGCACGATGAACGCCAACGATATCAACCTGGTTACTGCCTCGGCAGGAAGCTGGTCTGCGGTTCCTGTGGTCAGTGGCTACAGCTACGCCTGGTATCTGTGTACAAGCAATGTTTCTAACGCTGGCCAAACCAAGCCTGCAGGTTGTGACACTTCACCGATTTCGGGTGAAATTAGCAAGACCATCAAACTCCGACGTGAGTGGGCAGGCAAATATTTGGTCGTTGAAGAAACGGCGATTCAGCCAAACAACAACACGTCTCTACCTGCTTCGCTAGTCACCAAGCACTATTCCGCATCAACCTCGGTAATCAAGACCGCTGCGATCTTTACCGCCAACACCACTCTGAGCGGATACAAGCACGTGGGCGAATATGTGTCGGCGTCGGTGACCAAGAGCAGGGGAGTCGAACTAGAAACCGAGACTTACCAGTGGTATGTGTGCGCAACAGAAGTTACCACTGGAATTTCTGTGAAGCCGGCGAACTGTGATGCCATCTCTGGCGCAACTGACGATAACTATCAGCTGCTTCCGGCGCACAAGGGCAAGTTCGTCACGGTCGCTGTAACTCTTACTAACTCGGTTGGTTCGGTTACCAACTATGCAGCGACCACCAACGTGGCCATCTCTAAGACCCCAACGGCAACCGCTCCGGTCACCATTAGCGGTGACGACGTGGTTGGCGCCACCAAGCGAATCACTGCAACCACCGGCACCTGGGATGCTTACCCTGTGGGTACTAGAACCTACCGCTGGTACGTCTGCGACACCGCACATGATGCAACCGGAGCGATCGCCGGGGACGACTGCTCCGCAACTCCGATCACCACAAATCCAATCACGCTAATTTCCGAGTACGCCGGGAAGTACTTGCAGGTGGCCGAGACAGCAACCGCAACCGTTGCTAAGCCAGGAGCCGGAACCGGCGTCAGCTTCAGCGCGACCCTCGGTCCGATTCGCATGGCACCTGTCTTTACCTCGGTGCCTACAATTTCTGGCGTTTTGCACAACGGGCACACCCTGACTGCCGGAATGCCAACGGTAACCGCTTACCCTTCGGCTAACGGCAGCGCCCAGTACACCTGGCTTTCATGTACCAGTCAAATTTCAACCAGTTCCAATGCCATCCCTGCGGGCTGTTCCGAAATACCGAACAGCGCCGGTTCGGCTCTAGTTCTCAGCAGCGCTCAGGTTGGAAAGTCGATCATGCTTCTTACGACCTACAGCAACTCCGCTGGAAGTGCCTCTAAAACCTCTGCAGGTTCGGCCCTGGTTAGTGACGCTCCATTCGTCTCTGCGGATCCAGAAATTGGTGGCAGTCGAATCTATTCGGCAACAGCAATTGCAACGGTAGGTAAGGGAACCTGGTCTGGTTCGCCGGCGCCTTCAGCCTCGGTCGTCTACCAATACTCATACAACTGGTATCTCTGCACGGCAGATGTGGCAGCTTCCAACACTCTGGATACTTCCTGCTTGCCCAACCCGCTCGGTTCGGCCAGTTCGCTTCAACTGACCCGCAACATGGATGGCAAGTACCTGATTGCCAAAGTTTCGGTAAATGCGCCAACCAACCAATTGGGTGGTACCACCACGGTTCGCTACACCAGAAGTTTTGGACCGATTGCCGTAGCGGCAACAGCGTCGACCGATCCGGTGATTAGCAGTTACACGCCTGCCGAGGGTTCTACGCTCACCGCGGACTTGTCAGCGATGGATTGGAACACGAACACACTCCCGCTAGACACCAACCTATATAAGTGGTACTCCTGCCCAGCTGTGGTGCCTGCAGGCTTGTCGACGACCGTCGGTTCAAATACCGTGCCTGGCACCTGTTCGGTGATTTCCGGTTTCGATGGAGGGCCGCTTCAGGTAAATTCCAAACTGGTTGGTTTACGAATCATGTTGGTGGCATTTGCAACGAACACTGGTGGAACCGCCGTGCGAACCTCAAAGCTCACGGCCATCGTTACCAAGGCAACAACCGTCGCAGGTTTTAGGCTTTTCTGATGAGCGACCTAAGAATTTCTTATCAGGATCGAACCGAGGTTTTCTCGACGGAAACTTTGGTGTCGGTGGGTCGCTCGAACGATGCGACTTTCACGATCAATGATCCTTCAATTTCGCGAATCCACTTCAAGGTAAGTTTTGACCCCGCTTCTTCTACCTGGGAGCTAACCGATTCGGGCAGTGCCAACGGCTGCTGGGTCAACGGAGTTCAGGTCACCTCTGTGAAGGTCACCACACAACTAGAGATACATCTTGGAAATGACCCGCTGGCCGCGGTGGTCTCGGTCGCTCCGGCGGCTGCCAAAATTCGTGAAATATTGCCGCAGTCTTCAAATGTCACCAACGATGTGATTATCGGAAAGGCTGCTGAGGCAGATTTCATTCTGACCGACGTGCTGGTCAGTCGACAGCACGCCAGGCTGATGGACGTTGGCGGCTCTTTCGTCATAGAAGACCTGGGTTCAACCAACGGTACTTATGTAAATGGAAAGCTAATTCGCACCTCGCCGGTGCGAGAGGGCGATGTAATCACCATTGGAAACACCGACCTCACGATTCGTGAAGGTGCCTTGGATTTCCTTCGTTCGCAGTCGGAAAAAACCGGCGGACTTTACGTGAATGACCTTGAATTCACCATTAAGGGCGGCAAAAAGCTGCTTCGTGGAATCAACGTCCACATCGCACCCGGAACTCTCACCGCGGTTATCGGCCCATCGGGTGCGGGTAAGTCGACGTTCCTGAAAGCCATCGCGGGAATCAACAAACCGAGCAGCGGGCTCGTGCAGTTCGACGGCTTCAGCGTTTACGAAAATTACGATTTGCTCTCCTCGCGTATCGGGCTGGTGCCTCAGGACGACGTACTACACACCACGTTGAAACTAAAGACCGCACTCGATTTTGCAGCCAAATTGCGTTTGCGTGTCGATGGGGGAGCGAGAGAGCGAAAGAAACAGGTTGACCGAGTAATCGAGCGACTCGAACTAGATGGTAATCGTCAAACTGTGATTCGCAAACTTTCCGGCGGTCAACGTAAACGTGCCTCGGTGGCTTTGGAGCTTTTGACCGAACCGTCACTTCTTATCCTGGACGAACCCACCAGCGGTCTTGACCCGGCCATGGATCGTCAGGTCATGAAGACGCTTCGAGAACTAGCCACCGACGACCGCGGGGTTCTTGTTGTAACTCACTCGGTTGCCCAGTTAGATATTTGCGATGATGTCCTGGTCTTGGCTCCCGGTGGCATGCCCGCCTATTACGGCAGCCCCAAAGGTATCAACAGTTATTTCGGCACTACCGACTGGGCCGATATCTTCGCGCTCATCAAAGACGACCCAGAGGCGGCCTATCGCCGTTACCTCGAACACAACCCGAAGCCAATCGAGGTTCCAGAGGAAAGCAAAGTTGCCGGTGTGGTCACCAAACGTGTTTCCGCTCCATGGGCAAGTCAGTTCTTCACACTTTGCGCAAGACAGTTGAGCCTGATTATTGCCGACTTTGGCTATCTGATGTTCCTGTTGATTTTGCCAATCATCGTGGGTCTCTTGGTTTTGGTGGTGCCCGGTTCTGCCGGTCTCGGCGCTTCTGATAATTCAACTCCGGCCGAACCGAGCCAGCTGATATCGATGCTGGTCATCGGCGCAACCTTTATGGGGGCTTCAATTTCGATTCGAGACCTTGTGGGAGAGCGTCAAATCTTCCTGCGCGAGCGTTCTGTCGGGTTGCCGGTTTCTGCATACCTCAGCTCAAAGTTTTTGATTTTCGGAATGCTCGCGGTTTTCATGGCGGCGATGCTGACCTTCGTAACCTTCCAAGCAAAAACCCCGCCTCTGGAATCAAACTTCTTCGGGTCGCCAACGTTCGAGCTTTTTATTGCTCTGGCACTCACCGCTCTGGTGTCGATGGTTTCAGGTCTCTTGATTTCGTCGCTGGTTAGATCTGGTGAACAGGTCATGCCGCTTTTTGTAGTTTTCCTCATGGCGCAACTTGTTCTAAACGGCGGGTTACTGCAGATCGACGGCCGCGGGCTAATCTCAACTTTGGCGCTCTTCGTTATTGCCAGGTGGGGTTTTGCCATGACCGCAAGCACGGTCAATCTGGGCGCTATTTCGCCGAGCCTCGATGAAGACCCGTTATGGGAACACAGCCTTTATGCCTGGGGCACTGCAGCATCATTCCTACTTGGAATGCTGGTAATTGTGGTCACCGTTACCAAACTTCGCCTAGACGGGAAGTATGAGCGATGAACAATAACCGCGGCATGTCTGTAAGCCAGGCGAAGGCGTTGGCAAGAGATCCCAAGACTTCTCCAGGTGTACTATCTCGTCTTGCGAATGGCTACCCAGAAGTTTGGGAAGAACTTTTGGCGAACCCAGCTACATTCGAAGAACTCCGCGCCTGGATTCTGAATGCTAGGTACGAAAAATCTTTGCCGCCGGTTCAGCCCCAGCCGCAGGTCGTTGCCCAAAGAAATCCTGAAGTTAAGTACAAAAAGGTCAAGACTCGCGGGCACAGAAAGTACGGCCGCTTCCTAAGAACTGTTGCGTCGCTGATCATTCCAGCATTGGCAATTTACGGGCTGGTCAATCTGGTTGACTATCTCGACCGAACCAAGCCGATTAGGGCCGTGGTGGTTTCGGAAGATCTATTGGGCACATCGTCATCCGGCGCTTGGAGCTACAACCTAGGGGTTAGTGGCCAGCAGGGCTGTGCAACATTCGAAACATCAACCATGGATCAAAACCAGGCAATTGTTCTGGTTCAAAATGATCTCGAGAACAAAGACTGCAAAGACGCGACCAATCCGGTTCCGAGCACTCTCGCGCTGGTTGACCTAACCGATGGCAAAGCAATATGGAAGGTCGATCTAGCGGCTGAGCTCGATTGGACTGAAAAGTGGTCGAAGCACCTGGTTGAAGTTCCTGGCCTGAACGAAATAATTGTCAAATTCATCGACGTCAACGGCGGCGACGTCGGTGGTGACACCAAGTCTGTCGACGAAAACGACAACAAGAAAATGAAGACTCTCGTGCCGTTCAACAGACTCAATGGCACAATCACCGACCCAGCAATTACCAAGAGTAAAGCTCAGCCAATAATCCAGTCTCCAGTGCTTGAAGTGTTCGCCATTCCAGGAAATCTGAGAAGCGTCATGGTGATGACCGGCGGTGCGAAAAAAGATTTCCGTTACTCCAAATACCGTTCCAAACGATTCAGCTCTCCGCGCTGGAGTATCGAATCTGACCTCAAACCGATGGGCGGCATTCCAATGGTTGGCAGGAGGCTAGTGCTGGGGCGCGAAAAAGGCGATGAGCCGCAGGCAATCAATACCAGCACCGGCAAGCTCGAGCCTTGGTACGGCCAGGCTGCCGTCAAGTTGTATCGAATTGGAGAACACGCCATTGAAGTTTCCGGAGACGGCGTTTCCGACAAGGCAACTAACCTGGATTCCCAAGGCGGCGTCGATGGCAAGGACATCACAGTTCAAGGCATTTCCGCTCTCGGGGAAGCCAAGTGGACATTGAGCGCTAAGGGCTACGCGATCAGCCGCGATGACTCGAAAACCACCTCGGTCAATCGCAGTTGGTACAGCGAGCTTTTCCTGCTCGATGGCAAAAACAATCGTTTCGTTTCGCGGGTGGACGCAGAGAATGGACAGCTGCTCTGGCGAACCAAAATGTCTAAGGCTCGTTTCGAAATATCCCGAGTTTCCTCAACCAATGCGGTTTCGGTCTACCTTTTCGACAATTTCAAACCGGTTGCGAAAAACCTTTCACTTTTGAACCTTAGCGATGGTACTGAGCAGAAGATTGGGAAGATTGCCGGCGCCTCAGTGCGTGTAGATGGTGCAACCACTCCAATCTCTGTTCTCATCGATGAGCCAAGTCGTAAGCGCCTGATTCAAGACGCCGAAGACGGAAAGACTCCAAGCATCAATAATGCTGAAGATGCTTCGGATAAAATCAGAACCTGTGCCAGCGGCATCGACAATGTTGAATTCAAAATCAGTTGGATATTTGACTGCAACGGAAATCAACATGTGATTCGAGTCGGGGGTAGATGGCTGGTGCTCGACCTGACTGCAGGTAGAGAAAACTTCAGATTATTAGGCGGGGAAAACAATGGCTGATCGTTTACCAATCGTTCCACCTTCTATCCAAGGAATGGAATATCACTCGCCTCTGGGTAGGGGCGGATTCGCCGATGTGCTCCTTTACCGTCAAACTTCCCCAGACCGTAAGCTCGCCGTCAAAGTATTCGTAAAGAAGCTAAGAAACGGTACGGCCGACGAAACCAAGTTCATGTCGGAAGCCAACAAGCTGGCCAAATTCTCAGATCACCCAAACATCGTCACGCTTATCGAGGCTAAGGTGTCGCGCGACGGCTATCCGTATCTTGCTATGGAGTTATGCCCTAAATCTCTGGGCAGTAACTGGCGTGGAAACCCTCTTCCGCTGGAAACGGTCTTGGATGTTGGAGTTCAAATTGCCTGCGCTCTAGAGATGGTTCACCAAGCTGGAATCGTTCACCGCGACATCAAGCCTTCAAACATTTTGCTCAGTCAACTTGGCGTGCCGAAACTCTCTGACTTCGGTATCGCAGATTTGGTTGCAACTCCGGAAAGCGGCGACCAGGTTGCAATGTCGCTACCTTGGAGTGCGCCTGAAGTTGTGTCGATGCGATCGCTCGGCAACTCCGCTTCCGACATTTGGTCTTTGGGCGCAACCCTTTATTCGCTGCTCGCTGGTAGAAGCCCGTTTGAGGTCTCCGACCCGAAACTGAACACCAACGAACAACTCTCAAAGCGAATCATCAAGGCCATCTACACCAACATTCCTAGAGCCGGCATTCCGTCCATCGTTGATGCGGTTCTAAATAAAGCGATGTTCCACGACCCTAAGCTTCGATTTGGCAGCATGGCTGAGTTCGCTATGGCGCTAAACGATGTTCAGCGCGAACTTCAGTTCCCTGTAACCAGGCTCACGATTCCAACCGATCTGTCAGCACTGCTTGGCGATGACGATTCGGAGAAGTATCCGTGCGGCCACAAGAAGACCAAGGTTGCTTCGAGCGGTGTCTATGTCGAGCCTAAAAATAGCTCTCGTCGCCGCGGTGACGCAGGTACCCTTGGCCCAGACGAGTGCCCAATCTGTGCCGAGTCAAAGGCGTTTGTGCCGGAAAAGCGAAAGTTCAAACCAGGTCCAATGTTTTGGGCTCTACTAGCAACACTGGCAATTAGTTTTGGCATCGGCATTGTGCTGTTGGGGTCGTCGGGGGTTTAGTTGAGTTCACCGCGCGGATCCCGCGAGGCGCGCTTCGGCGCTGGGAAGTTATTGCAAGCTACGGCAATCGTTGTCGTAGTGGCGCTAATCGCTGCCATTGCAATCTTCTCGGAGGGTTTCGACGTAAAAAACGTTCGAACCGACAGCCAAAACATTTGGATTCTTCAGAAGAACTCTTCGGCAACTGGCGGCAATTCTGGTCAAAGTGGTCTAACCGCCTACGGCCGAGTAAACACCGAAGTAAACGAACTCACTGCCTACAACTCGGTTGAACTGCCAAACAGCCTCGTGCAAGGGCCAACCGGAGACCTTCTATTTGCAGAAGGTAGCAAGCGGTACATCAACATCAGTTCGGCAAATCCGATCGACTACGGAGCCGACAGTGAAGAGAACATTTCGCTGGAAATGCAGGTTGTCTCGATTGAGATGGGTGATTCGGTCACCGCCATGGTTCTCGACAACGGCCAACTGTATGTTTCGACGTTGAGCGGGTCTGCATTTGGTGCGCCGAAATCGGTTTCACCGCCGAAGGGTGTTGACAAATTTGCCTCGGTTGCAGTTACCTCGGACGATCAAATTCTGGTCTTTTCTAGTGCTTCGAAACAGGTCTTCAAATACGACCCAATCCGTGAATCATGGGGAAGTGGGGAAGCGGTTACCGGTTCTTCCGATGGAGAGTTTCAACTAGCTTCGGTTGGCGACAAATGGGCTCTGCTCGAAGTAGCCACCGGCAACCTATGGCTCAGTGGTGGAGCGGAACCGCTGCTGGCACCTGGCGGAAGTCAGTTGCAAAAGTCTTCACCAAGCAGTGTTGCCGGAAATGTTTACCTTTCGACACCAACGGCTTTCGTTAGCGTCAACATCTCAAATCGCGAAGTCGACCAGGCAGCCGCCGAGGTTCCCGGTGGAATTGGCACCACCAGACCACTGTATTTTGGGGGTAACGTTTACTCGGTTTGGTTGGCTGGCGACGCCGGCTGGTTCCTTTCAACGAACGACAACGCTGTACAGCCTCTGGACTACGGTGCCAAGAAACTTGACGTAAACAATCTGAAGGACATCACCTTCCAGTCGAACGACACCACGGCTGTAATCAACGACACCTACAGTGGTTGGGCATGGAGCCTACCGACTGGCAAGTTGGTCGTGGGAACCCAAGACTGGGCGAGCCTTGATGAAGAGCACAAACCCTGTAAGGGGCCAGAGTGCGAGGTTGATGGCGGCAAGAAGCCGAAACCACCGGTTGCCAAGAATGACACCTTTGGTGTTCGCGCCGGCGACCTAATCACCCTGCCGGTTCTGCTTAACGACAGTGACCCTAACAAGGGTGATGTTTTGACCATCGTCCCCGATTCGGTGAAGGGTCTTGATCCGAACTTCGGTGAGGTTCGGGTTAGTTCCAGCGAGCAGATGCTTACCGTGATGGTGAAGTCAAACGCTAGCGGCTCGAAATCTTTCAAGTACCGAATTACCGACGGTACAGGTCAACCCAACTCAAATGTGGCCACCGTCACCTTGAAGGTGGTCCCCGATAGCGCTCCGAACAAAGCACCTGGCTGGTGTCGTGATGTCGTGGCTACCTGTATCCAGCAAGAACCATTTGTTTCGGTTCGACCAGGTTCTGAAGTCACCATTCCGTATCTAAACGGTTGGGTCGATCCAGATGGTGATCGTTTCTTTATTTCGGCCGCTGAGATTTCTTCTGGTGAAGGAAACGTGGCGTTCACCTCTGCGGGTGAACTCGTCTACCAAAACGAAAATGCTGGCGACAAGAGTTCGTCGCAGGTGACCATCGATGTCACAGTGAGCGATATTCGCGGAGCGTCAACCAAGAAGGCACTCAGTATTGCGGTCCAACCAGATGCCAGCTTCGTTTTCGATGCACCGGTAATTGTGGCAACACCGAATGAACCGGTAACGGTAGATTTCGCCGAATACGCCAGCGGGGTTCAGGGAGTGCTTTCGATTTCCGACCTTCACAAGGTTCGAGACACCGATCCGGTTGACTTTGAAATGGTTGACGGAGCCAAGGTCAAATTCACGGCAAATGATGTGAAGCCAACCCAGTTCAGCCTCTCGTTGCGCGATGCCTCCGGAGCCGAAGTTAGCTCAATCGTTCGTGTAAACGTTGTGCAGGGTGAAGCCCTGAAACTTTCAACCTCGCCAGTGACCGTTCTGCTGAGCCCCGGGCTAGATACTTCTGTTAACGTCTTTACGGCAGCGCATAACCCAGCCGGCAAGTCACTCGTAGTCAGCAATCTCTCAACCAGCCCAGCCAAGGGGTCGCTACTGCTTGTAGATAAAATCCGCGGCGGTCACCTTCGCGTGCGCGGGCAAAATGAAAATGGAGCCACCGGGTTCGTCGGTGTTATTAACTACACGCTCAGCGATGGAGACTCTTCTAGCGATTACAAGACCAAGGGTCAGGCGTTCGTCTATGTAATGCCAACCCCTGAGGACAAGCCGGTCGTGGCGCGCAGAGACCAGGTGGTTATTCGTGCAGGTGCCTCTGCCGAGATTGATGTACTTGCCAACGACATTGGTAACCCGGGAATCCCGCTGGCCATCGATTCGAAGTCTTTGCAGCAGGAAGAAAAAACTTCCTGTCTACCTGGCGGTTTGATTTTCGCCGGTGGTGGGAAGATTCGTGTGGTTGCACCAACCAAGGCCGGTGGATATAGCTGTGGCTATTCCGTATACGCCTCAAACAACCCAACAGTAAAGACCTTGGCCACACTCACAATCAAGGTTGTTGATGCCGATGGTTCTGGACAGGCTCCAATTCCGGTTGACCTATTTGCACGAGTGCGTGCCGGTGAAACCGTCAACATTCCGGTTCCTACCTCAGGCGTCGATCCAGACGGAGATTCGGTTCTGGTGCAAACCATTGCCGGCGTGAAGGGCGATAAGGGTGCCGCCTACATTAACCCAGACGGCGCCTCGATTGAGTATTCTGCACTCGATGGAGTGACCGGCCAGGACACTTTCACCTACACGCTGATCGATAGCTCCGGGATGGTCTCGGCCTCGGCACGCGTCAAGGTGGCGATTCTTGGCGGCGACCCAGACACCGCTCCGGTCACGGTGAACGACTACGCAGAAGTTCTCGTAGGTGCAGAGAACAAGGTCATCATCGACCCGGTCTCAAACGATTTTGACCCACAGCAAAATGTGAAGAAACCGATGGTTTTGGTCGCCAACTCGGTAATTCCGGATGCACCAAAGGATTCAACGAATTACCGACTCTGGGCCGCGGCACTTTCAGTTACCAAGGGCACTAACCTGGTCACCGTCAAAGCCGGCAAAGACGCAATGGCGATGCGATTCATCTACACGGTGAAGGGCGCTAGCGGAAGTACCAGCAGCGGCTACATAAACGTCAAAGTTACTTCAGACGCGCTGAAAGACGCGCCAGACATCACCGACACCTACGTGACTTCAGCGCAGCTCGATGATTTGGTAAACGGTGGCATAGACGTCATCACCAATAAGGTCATCTGGACTTCAGGTGATTCTTCGAAGTTGAAGCTCTCGCTTTGGGGTGACACCTCAGGTTTCTCGATTTCCGGTGGCGTGAAGATTTCTGCGGGAAGCAAACCTGAAGACCCGAGAATCGTGATCTTCAAACTGACCGGAACGAACTTCTACGGCGAAGAGGTCTTCAGTTACGGACTAATGCACCTGCCCGGCACCAAACCGCGAATCACCTTCGACCCTGCTGCTTCACGTCAAACCGTGGACGAAGGGAAGTCGGTTGACTTCGACATTGCCGAACTCACAAACGTTGCCGATCCGTTGGTAATTGGCAAAGTAAAGGCTCACGGTGTGCGCCCTAATGCCAAGTGTTCGGTGGCTTCCGGTACCAAGATCACCTATAGCGCCGGCAATGGCGAACCCTGGGGCGACTTCTGCGACATCGAGCTGAAGATCAAGGGATCCAACGACGATTTCGTAACCATCCTGGTTCCAATCTCGATTACACCAAAAGACCCTAAGCCAGTTTTGAGCGACCACCAACTCACGGTCATCCCTGGTAGCTCTGCACTGCAGGAATTCGACCTCCAAGACATGACCGACTGGTACGGCAAAGACACCTCGTCACTGAAATACAAATTTGAGGGTGGCGCAGATCTATTTGACCTGAGCTTCAAGGCCGGAACCAGCGTCCTACAGATTAAGGCGTTCGGTAATTCGAGGCCTGGTGAAAAGCGCAACATCAAGATTTCGGTGGTGGGCTACCCAGACACCGAGCCTGCCAACCTCGTCCTCGTTGTCGGTCAGCTTCCTGAAAACAAGCCGGTTGCACCTACCCTGATTTTGAACTGTTCAAGCACCGCGGGGGAGTCTGGTTGTGAAATCTCTGCCTCGCAGATGAATGGCACACCTGGCGTCTATAACCCTTACGACGGCACGCCATTGGTCTTTGCGCCGTTTGGCTATTCGAATGGCGACGTCAACTATGCCAGTGGCGCCAACAAATATGCCTGCGGCAAGGTCACCATCAAAACCACCGCAGACCGAATCTTTGCAACCTGGAGTGACAAGCCGGAAGGCTCTAAATGCCTGGTTCGCTATAAGGTTCTCGACCGCGAAGGCCGCGTTGGCGATGGCAACCTTGAGTTCAGCTTCGAGGGTATTCCTGGAAATGTTCGTTCAGTGACGCAGGTGGGTTACACCGGTTCCAGTATTACACTTCAGGTGGTTCCTCCAACCGGCTCTTTCCCCGAGGTTACCGCCTTTGAAATCGTCGACGAACGTGGCGATGTTTCCAACTGCGACATCGACGAATCCGGTGGAATCACTCGCTGTCTCATTTCCAACCTAGATGCCTACGACGGCGTCAATAAGAGTAATCTGCACAGTTACTCGGTTAAGGCCGTAAACGGTCAAGGTCTTTCAAAGACTGCCAGGACTTACAAAGACGCATACGCCTACAGAGCGCCGAAGAAGTTGTCGAAGAGCAACTTGAAAGCCGCGTCGGTCTATGACCCTCAAATCACCGAGACCGCCGGTGTCGCCGAGGTGACGATCTTCCCAGTGGTCGACCCATCGGTCGCACGCTATGAAATTTCCGGTGGCGTTGGAAACCCGGTTAAAAAACTAACCGGCGATAACTTCGATTCATTCAAGATTCGAGTTCAGGCTAAACCCGGTGTCCGCAGCAAAATTACGGTTTCCGCCTACGGACGCATCGATCCGCCGGTGAAGGATTTGGTAGAGGACAATTCCGCGGTCTGGATCGGACGTGTGGTTGGAAAGCCTAAGGTCGAATCTGTTTCCGCTAAGACCCAGCGTTCGGGGCCAACCTGGACCGGTAACGTGACCGCCGTGAATGTGAACCGTAACTTCAGCGACCAGAAGGTTTATGCCGTATTTGCCCTGTTCCCTGGAGGCACCACGCCTCGCTGCGACTGGAGTAATTCGACCCACACCGAAGTGTCAGTAACCGGCGGCTCGGGAATGATTATTGGCAGTGGAAGTTATGAGTCCAGCGAACAGGCCTTGGAAAATCTCAAATCGCCAGCCTTGACCAACATTCAAGAAAATACCGGCTACACGCCTTACGTCTGCATCTCGAACAGCTATGCCTACGCCACTGCTTTCGGTAAGTCGCTCTCAACGCTTTCAGACCCGGCGGCTGGTGCGTTTGCTTACGACATCAACCCGAACCCAACCATCACCAGAAATGGTTCCGGTGTGGTTACCAGGGCTGAATGGCTGGTAAAGAGTGGGCGCGAAGAAACTAAGGCCGGAGTAACCGCCTGGTTCAATGGCACAGCCGACAAGTCGGGTGCCTGGTCGAAGACTATGAAATCAAGCGCTTTTGGAACCGCTCCGGTGATTTGGGTTCGCTACTGCATGACCAACGACGAGAAGACCTGTAGCCCTGGTGAGCGAAAACTCGATCCGGTGTCTACCACCCGGTCCTGGCAGATGCGCATTGACAGCATCGACGGCTTGATTCAGCTCAATAACGGAAACGCGGTCACTTCACTCTGTAACCGTGGTGAAGAAGTCGATCTGAAACTGGCTGGTGAAGGTCTTCAAACATCATCCGGACGCAACCTCTGGGAGATCGAAGGTTCGGCCTCTTATGTGGCAACCGACAACAGCGAAGGTTCGCTTGAGAAAGCTACTGGTTGGAAGCTTCCCACCAGAAAGAATCTAAAGTCGATTTCCGCGGATATTCGTGGAAACAGCACCAGCTCGAAGGTAAGAGGCCTTACGGGTACAGCTAAATTTGTGTTCACCTGTGGAACACCATAAAAAAGGAAAGAAATGGCACTAAGCAAAAAGCAGCAGGAAGAGTTTCAGAAACTCTTTGACGCCATTGTCGGCAACGTGGAGACCTCGTTGTTCGGTAAACGGCATGTGGTGGAGTTGGTTCTCGCCACGATGATTAGCGAAGGTCACGTGCTTCTAGAGGACGTACCTGGAACTGGAAAGACCGCGCTCGCTCGTGCGATCTCGGAATCAATCGAGGCTAAGTACTCGAGAATTCAGTTCACCCCTGACCTTCTACCTACCGACATCACCGGTATCGAGGTCTACAACCAGAAGAAAGAGTCGTTCGAATTCCAAGAGGGACCGATCTTTGCAAACCTCGTGCTTGCCGATGAAATCAACCGTGCTTCGCCAAAGACTCAGTCGGCACTGCTTGAGGCCATGGAAGAACGTCACGTGACCGTGGGTAAGGTTCGCCGCCCAGCCGGTGTTCCGTTCCTGGTTGTGGCTACCCAGAACCCAATTGAGCAGAGTGGAACCTACCCGCTTCCGGAAGCCCAGCTCGACCGCTTCATGGTCAAGACCAGTGTTGGTTACACCGACACCGAGGCTACGGTAAACATTCTCCGCGAGACCGCTCAGGTTTCGAAGACTCTGAGCGCAGTTGCCAAAGGTGCTGACATCCTAAAAATGGCTGCTATGTCGCGTGAGGTGATCGCCAACGAGGCAATCTTGCGTTACATCGTGACCATCATCGAAGAAACTCGTCAGGCCAAGCAGATTCGCGTCGGTTCTTCGGTTCGTGGTGCTCGTAACCTAACCAAGTTGGCCAAGACTTGGGCACTGGCTAACGGTCGCAACTTCATCACCCCTGATGATGTGAAGTACCTAGCTGGTCCAGTGCTAGCACACCGTATCGTTCTGACTCCGGATGCCGAATTCGATGGCATCAAGCCAGAGCAGATCGTTTCTCAGGTACTTGAGACCGTAACTCCACCAACCGGAAACTTCGAAGTATGAGTAAGAGCGAAACGCAAGACGCCACGGCTACTATCACCCGTGGTGCTACGACCGTTACCGGTCGCGTTTCGCTTACCATAAAGAAGTTCAGTGTCGTTACTGAAACCGCTCTAAAGTACCTCGGAATCGCCCGAAAGTGGCTAGCCGAAACCATCACCAAGGTGGGCTGGATTGCGATCGTATTTGTCGCACTTTGGCTCCCACTCGGTGTCGTCCTAGACTGGCCAGAGTTTGCATTCCTCGGAGCAATTTCATCAATTATTTTGTTGGTCGCCGTTCCTTTCCTTATCGGCGGAAACAACTATCTAATTGGTTTCGAATTGCCCGATGACCACCTCGTAGCGGGCGAGCAGGCGGATGCTCCGATTCAGGTCACCAACACCAGTAATCACTTGGAACTCCCGGGAGTTCTCGAAGTGCAGATTGGTGAGTCAATCGAGGAGTTCACGATTCCGTTGCTCCGAGCTGGCGAAATGAAGACCATCAACTATGTGGTGCCTTCGCAACGTCGAGGTGTTCTCAAACTCGGTCCGATCACCACCGTGAGAACCGACCCGGTTGCCACACTGCGACGTGAGAATCGCCTCAAAGAGCAACGCGACATATTTGTTCACCCTCAAACCAAGCAGCTACCGCCGACCCGTGAAGGCATCCTTCGCGACCTCGAGGGAGACCCAACCACGAGCATCGTGGACTCAGACATGTCGTTCCACTCGGTTCGTGAATACGTGGTGGGAGATAACCCGAAGCACATTCACTGGAAGCTAACCGCCAAGTTGGGCATGTCTGGAAAGTTCATGCTGCGCCAGTACGAAGAAAGCCGTCGTTCCAAGATGCTGGTTATGCTCGGGCTAAACCGGTCGGAGTATCTCGAAGGAACCGACGAGTTCGAGGTGGCCGTAAGTGCAGCCGGTTCCTTGGGCTTGAGCGCCATTCGCGATGAGCGCAAGATCAGTGTGATCGCCAGCGACGAAGTGCCGAAGCTGGCTCGCGGACGCATGTTCGCAATCAACGAATTCAAGGTGCAGACCAAGAAGCGCTTGCTTGAAGACCTCTGCCAGATCAACATCAGCGACGAAGCGATGTCGCTGAAAGACGTGTGCCGTCTTGCCATGTCGAAGCACCCAGACGTCTCGCTTGCTGTCCTAGTGGTTGGCTCTACCTTCACGCCGCGCGATATGCAGCAGGTGAAGATGACTCTTCCAAACAACATTGGAATTCTTTTTGTCATCGCAGATGGCCGTGCCGATGCCGAACCAAAGTTCTTTGAACTCAACGGTATGAAAGTGCTCACCATTCAGGTCATCGAAGACCTACCGGGACTGATGGGTAGGTTCATCCGATGAGAACACGTGTAACGATGGCCGCATATCTGTTTGCTTTATCGCTTCTCACCGTTTGGTTTGTTTGGCCGATTTACCAAGACGCCTACCTGTTTATTACCGCAGGAGTTTCGCTGCTAGTCGGTCTTGCTATTGGCGCTTGGAAGTCTTTGCGCAAGGTTTCCAACCTCACCGTTTTGCTTTCCATCCTGGTTTCGTTCATCGTCCTGGCCCTACCGCTTTCGAATCCTCGAGCACTGTTCGGTGGTGGCAAAATCCTTGATGGGCTAATTGAGGCACTGGCTGGGCCCGTTCAGGCTTGGAAGCAGATCGTCACCATCGAGCTGCCGCTTGGCACCTATCACTCGCTGCTCTCGCCGGTTTTGGTTCTCTACTTGCTTACCGGATTCCTATTCGGCTGGCTGCTGTTCGGACCTATTTCACGTTATTGGTACGCTGCAGGTTCGGTTCTGGCGATCGTCATCTTCGGCATCAGCTTCGGTCTAACCGGAGTGCCTGGAGACTTCTCGCTCTTTGGCCTCCGGTTGCCAATCGAAACTCCACTGGTTACCGGCAGCGTTCTTTTTGTAACCCTCGTGGTCTACCTAAACTGGGGGGCCAGAGCTACCAGACGACAGAGCCTAATGGTTCGCGCAGAATCACTTGGAACCACAGGGAACCTCATTTACCGAAAGCTTCGCAGAAGCCTAATGGGTGTGCTCGTGGTCGCGGTAGCGGTTGCCGTAACCGTGGCTTCAATGCAGCTGGTTGGCGTTTCAAGCAACCGTCAAGTGCTGCGCAGTGGCATCGAAAAGGTAAAGCACCTGCAACACCAGACCAGCCCGCTGAGCACTTACCGTATGTATTTCACCAACTCACAGTTGTTGACCTCACCGCTACTTACTTACTCGGTGAACGATGCACCAGACCGAATTCGTATTGCAACCATGCCTTACTATGACGGCGATACCTTCACAGTCGCGCCTAAGAATTCGGCCAACCTCGACGACAACAGCCTGTTCTCGAGGCTTCCCGCAGAGTTGCCGGCATCACAGCCAGGGCCAGAACGAGTATTCAACATCCAGATCGCAACTCTGGATTCGATCTGGCTTCCAATGGTTTCTGGCGTTCGTAGAGTTCAGTTCGCCGGGGCTGGTGCGTCCAAGCTTGCCGATGAACTTTTCGTCAACCGCAAAACCTACACCGGGGCCATCATCCCAGGTAGCAGCAACAACGCGACTTACCAGGTTACCTACAATGCAGCGGACACCATCGACCCAAATCAGATCACTCCATCCACGGCTACCATTGCGCCTGAGTTCATTCCAGAGCAGCTAACCGCATGGCTGGAAGCTCAGAATGCTTCGATCAGCACCGGTGCTGACTTAATAGATATCGCCAAGAAACTCCGTGACCGTGGATATCTAAGTCACTCGTTAACCGATCCGGCAAATGCTGACAACACCGAAACCTGGATGTCTTTGGTTGAGCTCAGCTCGTTCGAGAAATCCACCGCCGGACACAACCTTGCACGTATCGACAAGATGTTCAAAGATTTGCTCACCAAGCAGGAGCAGAGCAGTGGAGCCAACCAGGTTGCTACAGCCGGCGACGACGAGCAGTTCGCTACCGCAATCGCGCTGATTGCAGCCGCCAAGGGGTTCCCTTCTCGCGTGGTGGTTGGTTTCCGCACCGGCCAATCCGAAGACGTGCCTGGAGTGCCAAGCTGTTCCGAGAGCGGCGACCTCGGTACCTGCTCCGGAGCAAACCTTGCTGCCTGGGCCGAGGTTCAAGGATCAAACGGCCAGTGGCTAGCAATCGATTCAACGCCGCAGTTTGAGCTGCCACTGAGCCTGACCACTCCGCCACAGGGCGACCCGCAGCGCCCAACCGACGCCGGTGAAGATTCCGGTACCGTTTTGCCACCAACCAAGGCCAGCCCGTCCACTTCCGGTGAGTGTGCCAAGAATCCGAAGGCCTGTGAACCACAGGTTGATCCGTGGCAAGCATTCCTAGAATTTTTGAACGCCTATGTTCTACCGGTACTTGGATACCTGGCAATCGGAAGTATTTTCGTAGGCCCATTCTTCGTGATTATTCTCATGAAGCGTCGACGCAGACGTGCCCGACACGAACACGAGATCCCATTTGCCAGAATTGTTGGCGCCTGGGAAGAGTTTGTCGACACCTCAATCGATTTCGGAGCCCCAACTCCGCGCAACCTTACGAGGCTTGAGTATGCTCGCCAGACGCAGTCACCAGATGTAATCGAACTTGCCAATATGGCAAACATGATGGCTTTTGGTTCGTCCGAGGTTGAAAGCGTAGAACTAGACGATGATGAAATTGACGCGATGGTAGTCAGATCTTGGGACATCTACGACGTACAGCTTCGAAACTTCCAAGAAGGAGCGAAACGTTTCGCAAGAATTCGTGCCGCACTTTCAATGAAATCGTTCGTGCGCGCGCTCAAACCAAAAGATCAACTGGAGAAACTAAAGAGCGCAGCCATGAACTTTAGTCAAGGTGCCAAATTCTCTGATGGCTCTGCGCTTCGCGGTCTTTGGGAATCTCTGCGAAAACTGATTACTAAACGAAAATCGGCGAAGTAGCATTTCAGTTAGAGGTACAAATGGAAAATGACGAACTAGACGACAAGACAATCGTCGTTCCTCGCGGGGAAATCGACGACGCCACCATCGTTGTTCCACGAGACCAGTTGGATGATGCCACCATCGTTGTTCCACGCGACATCGATGACGCAACGATTGTCGTCAAACGTCCAGTCGACGACGCCACGATTTCGTTCTCACGTCCGGTCGAGGACAACACAGTCACCGGAGCCAGCGGACCACAGAATTTCACTAATTCCTTTGAAGACTCGCTCCCTGTAGCCCCGACCTCGGAAATCAATGTGGTCAACATCGAAGATGTTGAAGAAGACGCCGAGCTCAAGATCGAGACTTACGTTGACCCTGAAGAAGAGATTCGCAAGACCCGAAGCCAGAAGATCTCAACCGAGAACATCAACCTCTCCGTGGATTCTGCAAAGCCAATCGAGTCGGCAAAACCAAAGTCTGCACTTCACGACGCCCAGAAGCTGATGCAAAAGAACAAGGTGAGAAGCGCTGGCAGCAGCAAAGTTGCGGTGATTGCCGTGTTCATCGGAGTGGCCCTAATCGGCCTTACCTTGGCGGTGCTAATCAAGTAATGACCGAACTTTCCGAACTTCGCAAGCGTCACTCCTCGAAATGGCGTCGCTACCCAGCAGACGTCTTGCCCATGCACGTCGCCGAGATGGACTTCGCAATCGCCGATGCCGTTCGCGACCGCATTGTAACCATGGCCACCAACTCGGATCTCGGCTACCTCGGTCCGGTCCCTGAACTCGGCGAGGCCTTCGCGGGATTTGCCAAAGACCGTTGGGGCTGGAGCGTCGACACCAAGCAGTTCAAACTGGTCACTGATGTCGGCGTAGGGGTAGTTGAGTTTCTTCGCGGAAACGGAGCCACCGGCGGCAAAGTAATCATCAACTCGCCGGTCTACCACGGCTTCTGGCACTGGCTCGAAGAGCTCGACATTGAAATCGTCGATGTCCCTCTCAAGGCGAACTATGACTTAGATATCGAAGGTATTGAAAAGCAGTTTGAGGCCGGAGTCAAATACCTGCTGCTATGCAACCCTCAAAACCCGGTAGGCAAGGTTTTCCGAAAGAGCGAATTACAAGAATTAGCTCGAGTGGCCAACAAGCACGGCGCCGTTGTAATCAGCGACGAAATCCACGCTCCGCTGGTATACAAAGAGCACGAGTTCGCTCCATACCTTTCTTGTGGCACGGATGCAGAAGAGACCGGAGTTTGCATCACTTCGGCAAGCAAGAGCTGGAACCTGGCTGGCCTTAAAGGCGCGTTCGTAATTACAGCTAGCCCCAAGATGCTGGGTATGTTGAACAAGCTCCCGGAGGCTGCTCACTGGCGTTCTTCGATTCTGGCCGCCTTCGCAATGGTTGAAGCCTTCGAAAACGGGCGTGACTGGCTTGATGAAACCTTGGAAAAGCTAGATCGCAACCGTCACCACCTCAAAGCAGAACTAGCTCGGTTGCTCCCATCGGCAAAGTATGAGATTCCTGAGAGCACTTATCTCGCCTGGATTGAAGTCGAGCAGTGGGGTCTCGGTGAGAAAACCGTTGAAACCCTAATCGAACACGCAAAGGTGGCTCTGGTACCGGGTAATGAACACGGACCTGAATACACGAACTTTGTTCGTTTTAACTTCGGCACCTCTCCAGAACTAATCACCGAAGGCCTAACCAGAATCGCTGCTTTCCTAAACAAATGAAGCTCTCGCTGAGTCGGCCGGTTTGGTGGTCTGCCGCCGCTGTCGGCGCCGTAGGTTACCTAACGCTCTGGCCCAGGCAATACCGAATTCCATGCCTCTTTCAAGCCGCCACAGGCCTTCTCTGCCCTGGCTGCGGCACCACGCGCTCGCTCACTGCACTGCTGCACGGAGACTTAGCCACCGCCTTCGCCTTCAACTCTTTGATTTACTTCATCCCAGTTTTTCTGATCGCTTATGAACTAACGAAACGGTCAAAGTATCGAACTGGGCTGAACCTGGCACTGGCAGTTGTTGCCGGCACCTCTGCGTTAGGCTTCTTCTTGGTTCGAAATAACTTCATCTAGGGGGATCTTTGTCCGAATACTCGGCACCGGCACCAATGCCAACACAATCAAATCTGGCTTCGCTGGCCAAACTTATTCTTCGCGTCACGTTGGTGCTTGGCATTCTCGGCGAAGTTGTAAGCGACGTGGCATTGGGCTACTTCATTGCCAGTGGAACTTATAGTCCATCGGCTGGCGGTTGGGCAATCATTGCGGTTGGCT
>JBDKLJ010000002.1:0-40701 GCA_039806025.1 Actinomycetota bacterium
CAGACATCACAGTCGAGATCGAGCAGATCGGTTGGGATGACTACTGGAAGAAGGTTAACGCTGGATTCGTATCGGGCGATGGCTACGACGTATTCACCTCGCACCTAGCTTTCTACCCAGAGTTCGTAAACAACGGCAACATCCTTGCTCTTGATGACTACATCAAGCGTGACGGCGTTGACGTAGCCGGCTCTTACCAGCCTGGTTTGGCTTCCCTATGGACCAGCCCAGACGGCAAGCAGTACGGTCTACCAAAGGACTTCGACACCATCGCACTGTTCTACAACAAGAAGCTAACCGACGCTGCTGGCGTTGACATGAGCAACCTTGACTGGAACCCAACCGACGGTGGAACCTACGAGAAGGCAATCGCTCACCTAACCGTTGACAAGAACGGTGTTCGTGGAGACGAGGCTGGCTTCGACAAGAAGCACGTAGCTACCTACGGTATCTGGATGGAAGGCTCGGGCGGTGGCGATGGTCAGACCCAGTGGTCGTTCCTAGCAGCTGCTAACGGCTGGAAGGTAAACGATGGCCCTTGGGACACCAACTACCACTACGACGACCCTAAGTTCCAGGAAACCATCAAGTGGTGGTACAGCCTGACCGAGAAGGGCTACATGCCTACTTTCGCTCAGCAGAACGGTGTTGGCTGGAGTGACCAGCTAGCTGCCGGAAAGGTTGCTATGGCCTCAAACGGTTCATGGATGACCGGTTCGGTATTCGGCGCTAAGTCGGACAAGTTCGAGCCTGCTCTAGCTCCAACTCCTGTTGGTCCTACCGGCAAGCGTGCCTCGATGTACAACGGTCTAGCTGACAACATCAGCGCAGGCACTGACAACCCAGAAGCCTCATGGCAGTGGGTTAAGTACCTAGGATCGGCTGCATGTCAGAACGTTGTAGCTGCTGCTGCAGTTGTATTCCCAGCTATCCCAGAAGCAACCGACAAGGCTGTAGCTGCGATGCAGGCTAAGGGTATCGACGTATCGGCATTCTCGGTACACATCACCGACAAGACCACCTTCCTATTCCCAATTGCTGACAAGAAGTCGAAGATTAACGACATCATGACCCCAGCAATGGAAGCGGTAATGTCTGGCAAGGCAGACGCTAGCTCGCTAACCGCAGCTAACGATGCAGTGAAGGCACTCTTCAAGTAATACATTGAAGGTGTAACGGATCCGGGGGTTGGAAACTAGCGACAGGTTTCCAACCCCCGATTCACAACTCAAATAAAAACAGGAACACAAAATGGCTAACACTCAGGACTTCTTCACACTCGAATCAGACGGCGTGTGCGCAATCATCGATCTAGCGACTGGGACACCAGTCTTGCTCCACTGGGGAGCCGTGCTAGGAAGCGGTATCAAACCTGAGTACCTTCGAAAGGCCATGCAGGAAGGTGTTCCACACGCAGATTTAGACGCATACCAAAATCCAGGTATCTGGCGCGAAGGTGCGCGCGGTTACTTGGGTCGCCCAGCAGTGCTAGGACACCGCGGAGGCTTGGACTGGTCACAGCAATTCGAAATCGAGTCGGTTGACTCAAAGCCAAACAGTTTGAAAATCGTGAGTGCTGATAAGGCAGCTGGGCTTGAAGTCTCGGTAAGTTTCGAGCTAACACCAGAGGGGATTCTGCGGGTTGCCCAGAGCGTAAAGAACACTGGTTCCGAGAGCTTTGCGCTCGGCGAACTCACTACCTGGCTTCCTCTGCCTGACTACATTGCTGAAACCGTTGATTTCACCGGCCGCTGGGTCAAAGAGCGTCAGCCTCAACGACGAGAAATTCAGGTAGGAACCTGGTCACGTGAAATTCGTGAGGGTAGATCTGGCCACGACTACACAATTGTTCAACTAGCCATGACCAAGGGAGCCGATTACCAGCACGGTGAGGTTTACTCGCTGGGGCTGCAGTGGAGCGGTAACACCCGCCATGTCGTTGAAAGACTATCCACCGGTCGCACCAACATAGGCGCAGGAGAACTACTACTTCCTGGAGAAGTGATTCTAGAAGCAGGGGAAACCTACGAAGCTCCGTTGCTTGCTGCCACATATTCTGCAGCCGGAATCGACGGAATTACCGATCGCTACTATCGCTGGCTTCGTTCCCGTCCTAATCACCCGTCAAACGTACGTCCTCGCCCGCTTACCCTAAACGTTTGGGAAGCCGTTTACTTCAACCACAATCTGGAGAAATTGACCCAGCTTGCGGATGTTGCTCAGGAAATCGGTGTTGAGCGATTCGTCTTGGACGACGGCTGGTTTGGTGCCCGCCGCGACGACCACGCGGGTCTCGGTGACTGGGTTGTCGCCAAAGAGGTTTGGCCAAATGGTTTGAAACCGCTGATCGATGTTGTTAGAGCTCGCGGCATGGAATTTGGTCTTTGGTTTGAGGGTGAAATGGTCAACCCAGACTCTGATCTCTTCCGTGCGCATCCAGAGTGGATTCTCCACGTTGAGGGACGCACGCCACCGGAGGGCCGTTTCCAGCAAGTCTTGGACCTAACCCATCCTGGCGCCTACGAACATGTTCTCGGCCAGGTCGATGCGATCCTTACCGAATACGACATCGCCTACATAAAGTGGGACCACAACCGCACATTGGTTGAGGCGGCTCACTTGGGTAAGGCTGCGGTCCGTGAACAGACCAAGGCCATCTACCGGTTGTTCGATACGCTTCGTGAGCGCCACCCTGGTTTGGAAATCGAATCATGTTCGTCAGGTGGTGGTCGCATAGATCTTGGAATGGTAGAGCATGCCGATCGTTTCTGGACTTCAGACTGCAACGACGCACTGGAACGCCAATACATTCAGCGCTACACTCAATTCGCGATTCCACCAGAAATGCTTGGATCTCACATCGGTCCAACTCATTCACACACCACTCACCGTGTGCACTCGTTGTCGTTCCGTGCAATCTCGGCACTTTTCGGTCACGCTGGTCTCGAATGGGACATCACCGAATGCACTCCTGAAGAACGTGCTTACCTAAAGAGTTGGGCGGCCTACTACAAAGCTAACCGCGGTCTAATTCACAGCGGCAAGATGGTTCGTGTGGAGCAGCCTGACGACGCAGCGTTTGTTCACGGTGTCGTAGCGCAAGACAAGTCACGAGCAATCTATGCCTATGTAACCCTTCGTGCTATGAAGGGGCAAACTCCAAACGTATTGCGTTTCGAGGGGCTAGACCCAGCTGCAAACTATCGCGTGAAGATAGTGGAACCTGCCGGTTCACCGCAGTTCATCCAACGAGTAATGCCAACCTGGCCGAGTGGAATTGAACTCACGGGGGAGGCACTTGCCAAGGTGGGAGTTCGCCCACCGATTCTCGCCCCAGAAAATGCTTTCTTGGTCGAGTTAGAGCGAATCTAAATGGCTCCGCAGCTTCCAAACGAGTTATTTTTTGGTGGCGATTACAACCCCGAGCAGTGGCCTCGCGAGGTTTGGCTAGAGGACATTCGTCTCATGCGGGAGGCTGGAGTCAATTTAGTCACTCTAGGTGTCTTTTCTTGGGCAAACCTTGAAGTTGAAGACGGGCAATATAACTTCACCTGGTTGGATGAGGTTTTTGAACTTCTTCACTCTGAGGGAATCGGTGTAGATCTTGCTACGGCGACCGCATCACCTCCTGCTTGGCTAACGGTGAAGCACCCAGAGGTTTTACCAGTCAACCAGCAAGGGGTCAGGCTTTCCCATGGCGGCCGCCAAGGTTACTGCGTCAGTTCTCCAATTTACAAAGCCAAGGCAGTTCAACTTGCCACAAAACTCGCAGAGCGCTATGGCAAGCACCCAGCGTTGAAGATGTGGCACGTAAACAACGAATACGGTTGCCACAATCCGCATTGTTACTGCGATGTGAGTGCCGAGGCGTTCAGGGTGTGGCTACAGGAGAAATACGACAGCCTTGAGGCCTTGAATCTAGCCTGGGGTACGAATTTCTGGTCGCAGAAATATCACGGCTGGAGCGAGATTTTGCCTCCTCGTCAAACTCCAGACGGAACCTATCCGAACCCAACGCAGATGCTCGACTTTCGACGTTTTAGCAGCGACCAAATTTTAGAACTCTATTTGGCTGAACGCGATGCGATTCGCCGAGTTGACTCAGTTCATCCGATTACCACGAACTTCATGTCTTTGCGTCACGCGATGAACACCGACCTTTGGCGTTGGGCAAAAGAAGTTGACTTTGTATCAACCGATCACTATTTGACTGCCGAGGATCCAGAGAATTACATCGACTTGGCATTTCACGCCGATCTAACCCGAGGTTTTGCCGGAGGTAAGCAGTGGCTCCTAATGGAGCACTCTACTTCGGCTGTGAATTGGCAGGAGCGAAACCTTGCCAAGGCAAATGGGGAGTTGCTCTGTAACTCTCTTTCACACATTGCCCGTGGTTCGAACGGCGCAATGTTTTTCCAGTGGCGACAATCAGTCAGTGGTTCAGAAAAATTCCACTCGGCAATGGTCCCGCACGCTGGAGAGAATTCCAGAGTCTTCCGCGCCGTAAAAGAGCTAGGTTCGACACTCAAAGAATTGGCGCCCGTCAGTAACAGTGTGACGGAGCAGGCGAGCATAGCACTCGTCTATGACTACCAATCTTGGTGGGCACTTTCGCAGAGAAATTTGCCAACGACTGCAATCGATTACCCTGAGCTAGCCCACGACTGGTACCGGGCTCTTTGGAAGTTAGGCGTACAGGTCGATTTCGTAAGCCCAGATGTGTCCCCGCTTACGCTCGCGAATTACCGTGCCGTATTGATGCCGATGACGTACTTGCTGAGTGAACAACAGGAACGAAAATTTGTCGAATACGGAAACCAAGGTGGCTCTTTGGTCGTTTCTTATTTCACCGGAATATCTAATGAGTCCGATACCGTAAAACTCGGCGGTTATGGTGGTTCTCTGGTCAGAAATACGCTTGGCGTGCTTGTGGAAGAGTTTTCCCCATTGTCCAAGGATCAATCCATCAGCCTTTCGAACGGTTTGGTCGGCACCCAGTGGTCAGAATTTGCCACGTCGATTGATGCAGAAGTTTTGGCAACCTACCAAAACGGCACTGCCAAGGATTCTGTAGCGTTAGCTCGCAAAAACTCGTCGTACTACGTCGGCACTAAGCTCACAGACGATTCTCTGGCGCAATTCTTCACGAAGGTTCTAGCAGGTCTTGGCTTAGCCATTAATCAGACACAGGCAACCGAGTCGGTTGTTCGCGGCGATGTGACCTTCAAAATCGACAACCAATCTAAGAAAGCCAGTTGGAGGAAACTCGATGAGTAAACCACGTTTTTGGCAGGTGCTCACGGTTTTACTGGCCTTGGGGCTCGGGATTCGACTTTATGTGGGATTTGTATTGTTCCCGAACCAAGGTTTCCTTTGGGACCTTTCGGCTTTTGGAAACTGGATGGCAAACATTCAGGTAAACGGTCTTAGCCCGTACGGACCTGATCCTGGCTTCAACTACCCTCCTGTATTCGCTGATCTCCTGCTTGGCGTAATGGCACTTGCCGGTGCTTTAGGTGTCGAGCCGATCACGCTGATCAAACTCCTGGGAATACTTCCGGACATCGCCGCCGGAGCCATAATCGCCTTGGCTGGTCGAAAGTGGTTTACTGCTAAACAAGGCCTAATCGGGGCTGGGCTCTATCTCATAATTCCAATCACCTGGTACGACTCCGCAGTCTGGGGGCAAGTCGATTCGCTTGCGATGGTGCCGATGATTCTGGCCGTCTGGTTGCTTATTGATCGAAAGCCAGAGTGGGCTTTTGTGATGTTTACACTCGCTGTTTTGACCAAGCCACAGGGAGCGCTCATTCTCTTTATCTTGTTGCCTGTCATGCTTGGGCAAATCCGCGACAAAAAACTCAAGCTGGTGCGTCTGGCCAGTGCTCTTGGAGCGGCCTTCCTGACCTTCCTCGTGATCTGCCTGCCATGGGACATGGAAAGCTATGCACCCCGGAGTATCGCGGGAATTCCAGTACTAGGTGATGTAGCGGGTCTAATCGGTCAGTACATCTATAACGCAAACTACTTCCACGTTCTCACTGCCAATGCCTACAACATCTGGGCTCTCGGAGGCCGAATCCCTTTGTCGCATCTAATCCAAGACGATGAAGTGATTTGGATTGGCGATAAGTACGAACTGCTAGGTGTGCCAGCTCAGTTGTGGGGTACCGGACTGTTCCTAATCGTGGCACTTTTGATTGCGTTCGTTCTCTTTAGGAGACACGAGCCGATTCAAGTGCTGACCGGATTTGCCCTATTGCTGGTCGCTTTCTTTGTCCTGCCTACTCGTGTTCACGAACGATACCTTGTGCAGGCTTTTGTAATCCTCGCAGTTATCTGGAGCGCCAAAGTTTGGCAACGAATTTTCTTAGTTCTGCTCTCAATCGCGAATACCATCAACCTTCACGCAATTTTGGCTAAAGACTTGGACGTACAAAATATGAATGTCGGCAAGACCGCCGAAAGCATACCCACGGGTATTTCAAACTCACCTCGTTTCCAAGGCCGTTCTCCTGAAGATTTTGGCCTCTCCTGGGTTCGGGTGGACGCTGATTTCGCGCGAGAAGAGTGGGTGGTCTGGGTGATTGTCTTGATCCATGCAGCCGCATTGGTATTGGTGATGAAAGAGTTCTTGAAAGTGGCTAACCTCACGTTAAGGCTCAGAAAATGACCGTGGCTAAGACCCCTCCAATGGGCTGGAACTCTTGGAATGCAACACTGAACGAGCACGATCGTTTTGACAAAAGCAAACTGACTGAACAGTTTATTTTGGCTCAGGCCAAGGCGATGGTCGATAGTGGCATGCTGGCCGCCGGTTACCAGTACCTGGTTTTAGACGACGGGTTTCAGAATGCGAGAAGAAATTATCGTGGTGAGCTCGAAGGCCACGCTCTCAGGTTTCGCCAGGGAATTCCAGCGCTCATCGAGGGTGTGAAGGCGCTCGGCCTAAAGTTCGGTATCTACTCGGTGCCCGGCACCCTAACCTGTGCACAGCAGTACGATGACTACATTGCAGACGGCCTTGGATCGTTTGGGTTTGAAACTTTGGATGCCGAAACTTTTGCCCGCTGGGGAGTCGACTACTTGAAGTATGACTGGTGCCGGGCTCATCTCAATGATGGTTTGCAACCGGTGGACGCATTCCGCAAAATGGCCGATGCCCTAAAGGCGACCGGAAAAGACATGGTCTTCTCAATTTCCGAGTACGGACTTTATAAACCCTACGAATGGGCACCAGAGTTTTGCAATATGTGGAGAACTACCGACGACATGTGGTGGCGCTGGGATTCAATTATGAAGACGCTTGACCAGCAAGAGAATCTCTACAGTTACTCAAAGCCTGGGGCTTGGAATGACCCAGACATGTTGCATGTGGGAAACGGGGACCTTACAGAATCTGAGAATCGATCCCACTTTTTCCTCTGGGCGATTCTCAACGCTCCGCTGATGGCGGGCAACGACCTTACTCGGATGAGCGATCAAACTCGCGACATTCTCATTCATCCTGGCGTTATCGAAATCGATCAAGACTGGGGTGGCTCTCAAGGGAGGCTGGTCTCTAACCACGGCGATGCCCAGGTGTGGCAAAAGCCGATGTCGACTGGGGGAACCGCCAGTGTTCTGCTTTCGCGAGGTGAGGCCGCTTCTTCGTTTGATTTGAAACAACTTTTCCCCGAAGGCGGAAAGGCAACTGACGTCTGGACCGGGCAATCGATTGATCTCTCTGGCAAGATCGAGCTACCTCCTCACGATTCATTGCTGATCAGGGTCGAATGATTCGGCTGGTGAGCCTCGAAAAAAAGGTTGAGGCACAAATCAATCCAACGGGAGCCGCTTTGTCGAGCCTCATGATTGATGGGGTCCAGGTCGTTGGAGCACCTGATCGCTTCTCGGGGGTGATGCTTTTCCCATGGCCGAACCGCATTTCAGGTGGGCAATGGGAGTATCAAGGCATGGTCCATTCACTCCCACTGAATGAACACAATCCCGATGCATCATTACACGGACTAGTTTTCGACCGCACCTTCGAGATTAATTCACAGTCTGCAGACTCCTGTCAGTTGACGCTGGGGTTTTTAGGTCAACGCGGTTATCCGTTTGATTTCAAGTTGCAAGTTGATTTCTTGCTATCCCACACTGATTTGAAGATTGTGTACTCCGTCACCAATCACGCTAGCGAGGTTGCACCTTTCGCTATCGGTTTCCACCCCTATTTTGCTGCTACCGAAGACTCGAAGTTGCAAATAGGTAGCGACGCGGTCGAGATTCAGGGGCTTCATTTAGACGATACTTTTGGACCAAAAATATCTCGTGCACATTTGGCATCTAGCGGCTGGAGCATAGATGTAGAGTCGTCGCAGTTGGACTATTTCCATGTCTTTACTAACCGCTATGACGAGCCAGGCAAACTGTGGCTCGCGATTGAACCACAATCAGGACCGGCTAATTCGCTGGCAACTAAGACTGGTGTTGTGTTCGCCGAGCCTGGTAAGACCCATACCAGCCAGGTCTCACTCCGTTGGCTGTAGCGCCGCCAATTCTTTACTTGAAAGCTATTGCCGCTTCGACGGCTTTAGTCCAAACATCCCTGTTTATGGCTGTCAGGTCTGGTTCAAAACTCTTTTCCAGCTGCCACGCATTTTTTAGTTCACTCATTGAGCTAAATATTCCGACCCCGATTGCAGCCAAATAGGCGGCACCAAGTGCGGTAGTTTCAATAACTTTTCCTCGCTCAATTCTCGTTCCAAGAACATCTGATTGGATTTGCATCAAAAGGTTGTTCTGACTCATTCCGCCGTCTACTCGCAGCGTCTGTAGTTTTTGACCAAGATCCTGTTCCATTGCGGTAGCTAGATCGGCCACTTGGAATGCAACGGCCTCTAGCGTTGCCCTGGCAATGTGAGCATCCGTGGTACCGCGACTGATTCCAAAAATCGTTCCTCTCACCTCTGAGTTCCACCAGGGTGCGGCAAGACCTGTGAGTGCGGGTACAAAGACCACTCCACCGGAATCTTGAACTTGATTGGCTAGTGTTTCCACATCTCGAGATTCTCGAATTATTTTTAGCCCGTCTCGAAGCCACTGCACCGCCGAGCCGGCAACAAAAACTGAACCTTCAAGTGCATACGTCAGCGTTCCGTCTGGTTCCTGCCAGGCAATCGTGGTCAGTAGTCCGTTCTTACTGGAAATCCTCTTGCTGCCGGTGTTGGTTAGGTAGAACGCGCCCGTACCGTAGGTACATTTCGAATCTCCAGTGTCAAACGCGGTTTGGCCAAAAAGTGCGGCCTGTTGGTCTCCAGCCATTCCTGTAATTGGGGCTGAAATCCCTAGGAACTGCGACGGATCGGTTGTGGCTAGTAAGCCAAAATTAGGGACGATTTCAGGGAGCGCTTGCCGTGGCACACCGAAGATATCTAGAAGTTCTTGGTCCCACTGTCCAGTGCTGATGTCACAAAGCTGAGTTCTACTCGCATTGGAAGCGTCTGTTATGTGAACAGTGCCACCGGTCAACCTAGCCACCAGATAGCTGTCTACGGTACCTATAGCGAATTCACCAGATTCGATTTTCGCCCAAACAGCTGGTTCATTTTCACGAAGCCATACCAACTTTGTAGAGGTGAAGTATGGGTCTAGTCCGGTACCGGTTTTTTCTTGGATTTTTTCGTTGTGTTTGCTCAGTCGTTCGACAATCTGGGAAGTTCGCCTATCTTGCCAAACAATCGCCTTCCTCGGTGCCGAAAGGTCTTTCCTATCCCAAACCACAAGGGTCTCTCGCTGGTTCGTGATACCGATCGCACGGATGTCTTCGCTTGTATTTAATGCTTGTCTGGTGGCTCGAATCACAGCCTGCCAAATTTGTTCAGGTTCGTGTTCAACCCAGCCCGGCTGTGGAAAGTGTTGTTCGAATTCCGCATAACCACGCGATGTAATCGTGCCATTTTCGCTAACCACTAGGACTGTGACTCCAGTGGTACCTGCGTCGATAGCGAGGATGCTCATTAGTGCGCCATCGGTTCCAGAGGAACCAATTCCTTGTTTTTCGAAGGCCATTCGACGATCAACATGGCTATCAGCATAATACTTCCACCGATCAGGCTGGTTGCTGTTGGCACTTCCTGCCCAACGGAATAGGAGATTAGGGCAGCCCAGACCACTTCGCTGGTGAGAATGATGGCGACTCTTGAGGAATCCAAGAAGCTCTGTGCCCAGGTTTGAACGAAGAAGGCTAATGCAGTCGAAAGCAGTGCGGAGAAGATCACAGCAAACCAAACTTCGCCATTTGGTGGAGCAATGACTCCGCCTTCGAAGGCAAAGGAGCCAATCCAGCTGATAACCGCGCAGGCAGCCAGCTGCACAATGGTGAGTGCATAGGTGTCGTGGTTTGATGACCAGATCCCCAAACCAACGATATGCAGGGCATAGAGCACGGCACACGCAAGAAGTGAGATTTCACCCCAGCCGAATTCGAAATCACCAAAAGACAAAATGCCCAGACCCACTGTGGCGAGACTGACGCCAAAGATGGCTTTCCTGGAAACTTTTTGTTTTAGAAACAGCCATGCCAAGAGTGGGGTCAGTGCTACATAAAGACCTGTGAAGAATCCGGTGATGGCTGCGGTTGAAAAGAGCAGACCGATGGTTTGGGTTACGTAGCCCAGGCCAAGGGCCAGGCCTAGGTAAGAGCCCTGTTTCAACATGGTCACGTTGAACTTCTTGAGGACGCTTGGGCGCACCGCAACCATCACGATTACGGCGATGGTGAAGCGGTCGGCCAAGAAGTTGAAGGTGGGTAGAACTTCGATGGCCGGCTTCATCAAAACGAATGAAGCTCCCCAACAGGTTGCAACCGAGATAAGTGCGATTGCGGCTAAGCGAACTTTATTCACTTCTTCTTACTCGGAACGGGGCTGTGTTGTTCTAGTGCAACGACTTCCAGCTTGCTGGAGTGACTGAGGTGGACCACGGTCATCTGGGCTGGCTTGAGAAGCGCGGCTAAATGCAGCTGAGGCTTGAGTTTTGACGAGGCAAAGGTTTCGAGTTGTTCAATCAGCGTTGGCAAAACCGGACGATGGGTGCAAATCACCGACGCCTTATTCTTCGCCAGAATTGTTGCCAGAGCCAGTTTTGTTGCTTCCGGCTTTTTGGCGTTGGCGGCTTCGGTGAACTCTGCGATGGTTTCAACCTTGGCTTTGGGGTCAAGGGAGTATGGCGCGATGGTTGCAGTGCAGCGAGCCCAGGGGCTGGTGAACACCCTTCTAGCACCGAATGCTTTGAAGAGTTTTGGCAGAGCCTTAGCCTGGGCCGCTCCCTCTGGCAGCAATGGCCGAGTTGCTTCCGTACCCTTCCAGTCTTCGCGAGCCTTGGCTTTGCCGTGGCGAAGCAGAATCACTGGGAAGGTTTCTAGTCGGTGTTTTTTATGCAGTTCTAGTAGTGCGTCTAACTGTTCGTGATCGTGGCTGTAACTCAGACGCTTTTTGGCTTCATTTGGGGTAAACCAAGCGACCTGTGAAATTTCTTCGTTTGGTTCGAAATCGCTATTTTCAATGGCGCGGTCGGATACCTTGGCTGCCCAGTAGTGCACCTCTTTGAGGTTTTTATTCGGCAGGCGGTAGCGCTGAATGCCAAGTGGAACACCAAGTTTGACCTTCAACCCGGTTTCTTCACGAATCTCGCGAACAGCGGTTTCCGGCAGGCTCTCGCCAGGGTCAACTTTGCCTTTGGCCCAGGCCCAGTCGTCGTAGCGACCACGGTGAACCAAAGCTACCTTGAGTTTGTTGTTTTCAATGCGCCATAGAACGGCGCCCGCTGCGTAGACGACCATTTAGTTTCTGGTTGCCTTACGGCTCGCTGTAAAACGCATTAGTTCGTCTTGAACGTCGATCAATTTGTTGCCGTTTGCATCGAACTGGTGACGTTCCCATTCTCCGGTTGGCTGCAAGTGCCAGCTGGCTGCGGCGTCGCCCATGGCTAGCCCAAACAGGTCTTGCAGTTCCTTGATGTGATCCGGCTGAACGATGCGAACCAGCGCCTCAACTCGACGGTCTAGGTTTCGGTGCATCATGTCGGCGGAACCGATAAAGACTTCTGGATCTCCGCCGCCGGCGAAGGTGAATACTCGAGAGTGTTCGAGGTAACGACCCAGGACGCTGCGAACGCGAATGGTCTCGCTTAGGTCTGGGATGCCTGGCTTCAACGCACACATGCCGCGCACCAGGATGTCTACCGGAACACCGGCACGGCTGGCGCGGTAGAGGGAGTCGATGATTTGTTCATCGACCAGCGAGTTCACCTTGATCTGAATGCGGGCTGGGCGGCCGGCCAGGTGGTTGTCAATTTCACGTTCGATACGTTCGGTCAAACCCTCGCGCACGCCATTTGGCGAAACGAGCAGGGTTCTAAAGTTCGATTCCGGTGCGTAGCCCGAGAGTGAGTTGAAAAGTCTGGTTAGGTCTTCGCCAACCTGGTCGCGTGCCGAGAGCAGGCCGTAGTCTTCGTAGAAGCGCGCGGTCTTCGGGTTGTAGTTACCGGTGCCGATGTGGCAGTAGCGGCGAAGCTGGTCGCCCTCCTGGCGAATCACCAGCGAAAGCTTGCAGTGGGTCTTGAGGCCTACGATGCCGTAGACCACGTGAACACCAGCCTGCTCAAGTTTCCTTGCCCAGGTGATGTTGTTCTGTTCGTCGAAGCGTGCCTTGATTTCCACCAGGGCCAAGACCTGTTTGCCGGCTTCAGCGGCATCAATCAGGGCATCAACGATTGGTGAGTCACCCGAGGTGCGGTAAAGGGTCTGCTTGATCGCCAGCACCTTTGGGTCGGCTGCCGCTTGAGCGAGGAATTCCTGCACGCTGGTTGAGAACGATTCGTATGGGTGGTGAAGCAGGATGTCGCGCTCGCGCATCGCGCGGAAAACGCTCACCTTTTCTTCGTCGGTGTTGCGTAGGAAACGGTTGGTGACCACATTGTGCGGTTCGTAGTGAAGCTCTGGACGTTTGATACCGGCCAGACCGAAAAGCCCGGTGAGGTCAAGCGGTGCAGGAAGGCGATAAACGTCCTCTTCGTCGATGTCTAGCTCGCGCACCAAAAGTTCCAAAACCTGCGGGTTGATGGTTTCGGCTACCTCGAGGCGAACCGGTGGGCCAAATCGTCTGCGGAGAAGCTCCTTCTCCAGGGCAACCAGAAGGTTTTCTCCTTCGTCTTCGTCAACCTCGAGGTCTTCGTTACGGGTTACGCGGAAGGTGTGGTGCTGCAGCACTTCCATGCCAGAGAACAGCTTGCCAAGGAACTGGCCAATCAAGAGTTCGAGTGGGATGTACTTCACAACGACGTTGCCAGAGGTTCCCGGCACGCGAACAAAGCGTGGCAGGGAAGGCGGAACCTTGACGCGAGCAAAGCTATCGGTCAGGCTGCCAGGGTTTTTCAGAACCACGGCAAGGTTTAGCGAAAGGCCGGAGATGTATGGGAATGGGTGAGCAGGGTCTACCGCAAGCGGGGTGAGCACCGGGAAAATCTGGTCGTCGAAGTATGACTTCAAATCGCTCTGCTGCTGTTCGGTGAGGTCGGTCCAGGTGACTAGGCTGATGCCTTTGTCGCGGAGCGCCGGCTCTAACGCATTTTTGAAGGTGCCAGCATGGCGGGCCTGAAGTTTGTGGGCTTCGGCACTGATCGCGCTCAGCACTTCGCTCGGTTCCATTCCGGATGCCGAGCGTACGGCCAAACCGGTTGCGATTCGACGCTTGAGACCAGCGACGCGAACCATAAAGAATTCGTCAAGGTTGGAGCCGAAAATCGCGGCGAAGTTGACGCGCTCTAAAAGTGGCAGGGTTTCGTCTTCGGCGAGCTCGAGAACGCGCTGGTTGAACTTCAGCCAGCTCAACTCGCGATCTAGAAAACGGTCGCTCGGTAGATCGCCCATTTCGGGCAAAGCGATCGCCATAGTTTCTTCAGACATAGAGATAAGTTTGCCACTTATCAGTGACCAGTAGAAGAGCAGTTAGTAACTTACCGACTCATCTTCTGGTTCGGTGCGGTTTGGGTTGAAGGAGTAACCGCGGTTACGTACCGTGCCAATCATTGCCTCTAGGTCGCCGAGTTTGAATCGCAGACGACGAATGTGGACGTCCACGGTTCTGGTTCCGCCAAAGTAGTCGTAGCCCCAAACTTCACTCAGCAGTTGTTCGCGAGAGAACACGCGGCCAGGGTGGGTGGTTAGGAATTTGAGCAACTCAAACTCCTTGTAGGTGAGGTCTAGGGGCTGGCCGTGAAGTTTCGCGGTGTAGGTGGCTTCGTCGATGTGGATACCGATCGATTCCACCAGCGACGAAAGCGCCTTCGGTTTGTTTCGAGTAACAGCGAGGCGGATTCTGGCGTCTACCTCGGCTGGGCCGGCTGTGTTCAGAATGATGTCGGTAGCGCCCCACTCCTCGTTTACCGCGAGTAGGCCACCTTCTGTGACCACCAACAGTAGGGGAGAGCTCATCCCAGTGGTTTGCATGATTCGGGCTAGCGATTTCATGTTGCCAAGGTCGGTTCTGGCATCTAGCAGAACCAAATCAGCGGACGGCGCGTTCACCAATCCGGCTGGCTCGGCAGGGATGGTTCGCACCTTGTGGGGAAGAAGACTCAGGGCGGGCAGAACTTCGGTGGTCGGCTGTGCCGACAACAAAAGAAGTTGCGCCATCTCTCTCCTAATGGTCTTAGAGGTAAGTTTAAGGTATGAAGCGGGGCTGGAGCGAAATCATATCCATCTGGGTAGGCGTCGCCATCGCTACTCTGGTGGTTATTTTCCTTGACCCCAAGCACTCACTGGTCTGGGTTGGCGCCATTCTGGCCGGCTCACTTGCCCTGGTTTCATTGATTCACCTTTTCAAGGAAGACGTGGACGGTTTCGTGCGCAAACTCATCTACGTGGCCGGCGGCTCATTTCTAATGCTTGCCAGTGCATCTTTGTATCTACTACTGATCGTCTCGCATAGGTAAAATAGGGCCATGACCTTCACAGCTGAAATGTTCTTCACCGGGCTTCTGATTCTTGCCACGCTTGCAATCGCCGGTATCTCGGTTCTCGTTCTCTACAAGCTTTTCAAGGGCCAGAAGTAGTTGTTCGTTCTTCCCGAAGGTCTGCCTCCTCAGCTGACCCCGCTGGCTTTCCTTGTTGGTAGGTGGTCTGGAACCGGCGTAATCGCGTTTGAAGGCGAAGAGCACGAGTTCTCACAGCAGCTCGAATTCGCCCACGACGGCGACGTACTGACTTACATTTCTTCGGCAAAACTAAACGACGAAGCGGGTACCGCACTGCCTAGTGAGCTTGGCTACTGGCGCATCGCCCGTCCTCGTTTTGATTTCGACTCCGGACCTGGCCTGCTTCCAGGTAAGGGCGAGGTAACCATCAAGACTCACGAGGACTTCGATCAGTTTCGTGCAGAACACGGTGGATTCAACCTCGAGGTTTCCATGCTTCACCCAGGCGGAGTGGCCGAGCTCTACCACGGCTGGGTTCGTCAGGCTCGAATCGAGTTGGCTTCAGCGCATGGCACTGCTTTTGAGGGTGCCAAGACCTACCGTCACTCGACTCGCATGTATGGGCTGGTTGAGGGTGCACTGCTTTGGGCCTGGGACATCGCTCTTCCTGGCGGCGACCTCAAGTCTCACGCATCTGCGCGATTGGAGCGAGTGGCCTAATTGGCTACCGCCTCTTTTTCTAATCCACTGGTTGAGCAGCGCGAGCTGCTTAACGGAACCGCTGCCGTTGCTCTCGATAAATCGCTAATCACGGTCGCAGGTGTTGATCGCCTCACTTGGCTACACGCACTGCTAAGTCAGAACCTTCGCGGTCTAAAGTCTGGGGAAAGTGCCGAAGCGCTACTTTTGAATCCGCAGGGTCACATCGAGGCGATTGCCCATGTGGTTGACGACGGTTCAGTAACTTCACTGCTGGTTGACAGGTCGGTGGCTCAGGTGCTGTTTGACCACCTGAACAAGATGAAACTTCGCACCAAGGTCGAACTCACGCTGGCCAACGAATTACAAGTTTTCGGAACTTTTGGAAAGCCGGTTTCCGGAGCCAAGCTGGTTTGGCACGACCCTTGGCCAAACGTCTATCCGGGTGGGCATCGCTATGCCAACGCTTCGGGTGAGACTTGGGATTATTTCGAATCGGTAGTGTCCCAGTGCGACCTTGAGCCAGCCGGCACCGAGGCGCTGACAGCGCTCCGAATCGCAGCACACCGTCCGGGAATGGAAGAGGTTGACGACAAGACCCTGCCCCACGAACTCGACCTTCTGACAACCGCCGTGCACCTGAGCAAAGGCTGTTATCGCGGTCAGGAAGCCGTAGCCAAGGTTCACAACCTGGGTCACCCGCCGCGTCGATTGGTTTTGCTTCACCTAGATGGCTCTGCACACATTTTGCCTAAGCCTGGAACGCCGGTCTCACACGGCGATCAAGAAGTAGGACGCGTGACCTCGGTTGCCACTCACTACGAGGCGGGAGCCATCGCGCTCGCGGTGGTCAAGCGAAACCTTGACCTTTCGGCGCCGCTTGAAATTGATGGTGTTTCGGCCGCCCAGCAGGAGATCGTTCCCCAGGACGCGGGCAAGACTGTAACCATCGACCGCAAGAGTCTGATGGGTGGTCGCAAGTGAGTTTACGTTCACGCCTGAAGGCGTCCGTCGGTCGAGTACTTGAATCAATCCCGCCGGTATTGCAGATTATTTTTGCCGCGCTGGTTTCGTATTCGGTCGCTCATTTTCTTTTGGGACACGAAAATCCATTGCTCTCCGTCACGGTAACCATCACCACTCTCGGTTTCACTAGGGACGCCAGACCGCGTAGGGTGCTCGAAACCGGTTTCGGAATCGTGACCGGCCTCTTCGCCAGCGAACTCTTGGTTCAAGTCTTTGGCCAAGGCGTTTGGCAGCTCGGAGCCACTTTGCTGGTTTGCCTTTTGGGTGCCCGGTTCATCACCCCGAGCACTTCATTCGCACTAACCGTTGGAATCCAGGCGATGTTTATTCAGTTGCTGCCACTTCCAGCAGGAGGTATCTGGGTTCGCCCACTAGATGGAGTGGTTGCTGGTGTTACGGCACTCCTGGTCACAATCCTGATTCCTAGAAACCCGAAAGGCTTAGCCAAGAAGGATGCATCCGCGCTATTCGCAGTTTTCTTGGAGTCTCTCGAGTCGCTACGAACCGCGCTCCGGGATGTCGATGTAAAAAAGGCGGATGAAACTCTAAACCGGGTCAGGAAGACCCAGCCGTTGGTTGACAATTGGAAGCTTTCGCTAGACAGCGCGGTTTCCATCGCCAGACTCTCGCCCTTCCTGCGCAAACACCGCTTTGAACTCTCGGCTCAACTAAGACTCATGCGCGGCATGGATCTGGCCACGAGAAACCTGCGCGTGATTGTTCGCCGCGTCGACTTTCTAATTCGTGACGGCGTGAAGCGTCCGTACCTAGCCGACCTGTTCGAGCAGGTCTACGAGGCAACCGAGAACCTAGCCAAGGGCATCGAAAACGAGGAGTACCTGTTTATTGCTCGTGAGGGCTATCTCGAGGTAATTAGACAACTCGATCCAAAGCGGTTCGGAATAGCCGATCAGCTGCGTGAAGCGTCGGTTTTGTTGCTGCTACGTCCACTCCTGGTTGACCTGCTCTGTGCCACCGGCATGAGCGAGGACGACGCCCGCGACGAACTGCCTACGGTTTAACCGCGTCCCAGCTGACACTTAGTTCGCCAAGTCGCCAGCGCTTGCGATTTACAACGATTGGCCAAGTCGCCGACATCTCCTCGCACACCGCTAACCAGCGCTGCACTGCCCCAAAGGTAGACAGCGATGCGTGGTTGGCCCAGGCTCGGTCGAGTTGTTCGAGGAATGAGTGGATTCGTTCACCCGGCACGTTGTGGTGAATAAGCGCCTTAGGAAGCCTCTCGGCAACCTTGCTCGGTTGCTCGAGCGAACCCAGGTGAAGTGAAATCGTGAAAACCTTAGGCTCGGCTTTGGTGAGGGTAATCCAACTGCTCAGGCGACCTATTTCGTCGCAGGTCCCCTCAACCAGCACGCCGTCCTCGCTGAGTCGCGACTGCATCAGAGCCCAGGCTGCTGGCACCTCGTCCTCGTCATATTGCCGAAGCACGTTGAAAGCTCGGATTACATCGGCGTTAGCGATGCCGGTTGGTAGCGGTGTTTCAAAGCCACCGAGAAGGAAAGTGAGCCCATCGCGCTCCACCTCCTTGCCCCTGGCCACGCGATCCTTCTCAATCTCAACACCGACGACCTGAACTCCTGAGTTCACTCTGGTCAGTCGGTCTTGCAATTCGATCGCCGTGATTGGGGAAGCTCCATAACCGAGGTCAACCACAACCGGGCTAGGTTTTTTCAAGACGGGCAGGGTAGCGATGAATCGATCGACTCGTCGGAGACGATTCGGATTGGTGGTTCCGCGGGTTACGGAACCAATACGCTTCTTAGCTGCCACCTATCAAGACTAAACTTGAGGGCATGTCCCACGAATACACCCTTATTTTGCTACGTCACGGAAACAGTGTTTGGAACCAGGAAAACCTGTTTACCGGTTGGGTAGATGTAGACCTTTCAGACCAGGGCCGCGCAGAAGCCAAGCGCGCAGGTGAACTTCTAGCCGAGTCTGGCATCAAGCCAGACCTGCTTTACACCTCAAAGCTTCGCCGAGCCATCAACACCGCACACATCGCGCTGAACGCAGCCGAGCGTGTATGGATTGACGTAAAGCGTGACTGGCGCCTCAACGAGCGTCACTACGGCGCACTGCAGGGAAAAGACAAGGCACAAACCTTGGCCGAGTTCGGTGCCGAGCAGTTCCAGATTTGGCGTCGCAGCTTCGACGTGCCACCACCACCAATCGCGGATGACAACCAGTACTCACAGGCCCACGACGAGCGCTATGCAGACCTCGGTGACAACATTCCTAAGACCGAGTGTCTAAAGGATGTTCTCGAGCGCATGCTGCCTCTTTGGCAGAACGAGATTTCGGCAGACCTAAAAAGCGGAAAAACGGTGTTGGTCACCGCTCACGGTAACAGCCTTCGTGCGCTCGTGAAGCACCTGGACGGAATCTCAGACGAAGACATTGCTGAGCTGAACATTCCAACCGGTATCCCGCTGGTTTACAAGCTTGATGCAAACTTCAAGCCACTGGTTGCCGGTGGCGAATACCTTGACCCTGAGGCTGCTGCTGCAGGCGCTGCAGCAGTTGCTGCGCAGGGAAAGAAGTAACTAAAACTTCACTTCAGCAGATGGTAATGCCCGGACCCAGCGTCCGGGCAATTCCATTCCCCAGAAGTTTGTGTTTTGCTCGTCGATGACCTGCTTGGCATCAACAACCATTCCGTTCCATTCGAATCCGGTGGTGGTGTGGGCGTCCGAGATGAATGTGGCGTCGTAGCCTCGGTCCAGTGCACCCTGAGTGGTAAAACGAACGCAGTGGTTACTCTCGGCGCCGCAGATGTAAAGGTGTCCGACGTTTAACTTTTCAAGGACACTCTCGAGATCAGTGGCCTCGAACGAGTTTCGGTAGTTCTTGTAAACCCGTGCCTCGCCCTCGGCCGGCAATAGCTCTGGCGGCAGTTGCCACTCGGGAGAGTTGAGGATTAGTTCCTCATCTGAGTGTTGAACCCAAACCACAGGAACACCGGCAGCGCGAGCCCGGTCAACGAGACCGGCAATGCGCTCGATGATCTCCTGTCCTTGGTAGGCGGTTTTCATAATTCCGACCTGAACATCGATTACGACGAGTGCAGATCCAGAGCGGCCAAGAGTAGTCATGGCCTAAGACTAGTGCCTAGTCTTGTTCGTTCCAAGCGCCTGTAGTTAGGTATGAAACCTTCGACGAAATATCGACAACGTGGTCGGCGAATCGCTCGTGGTAGCGGCTGGCAAGAGTCACGTCCACGGTGTACATGGCGTTTTCCTTCCAGTCGTCTCCGAGAACCACATCAAAAACGTGTCGGTGTAATTCGTCAACGCGGCCATCTTCGGCCTGGATCGCTTTAGCTAGGTCGACGTCGGTGTTTTCTAAAAGCTGCTTAATCTTCTTACCGAGTTGAATGTCCAGCCTTCCCATCTCTTCAAATGTTGGAAGCAGCGAGGCGGGAATCGCAGAACCAGGGAAGCGGAATCGGGCGATTTGCGCGATGTGTCCGGCAAGAGCGCCCATGCGCTCAAGCGAAGCACTGATTCTAAGAGCGGAAACCAAAATTCTGAGGTCGCGAGAAACCGGGGACTGTCTGGCCAAAATTCGAATTGCCAACTCGTCTAGCTGAAGAGCTTTTTCATGCACTGCATCGGCCGAGGCTAGGGCTTGATCTGCCATGGTGACATCCGACTTCGTAAAAGCGGTCGACGCCTGCTCCATGATCCGAGTAACGTCACCGGCCATTTCAACTAGGCGGCTCTGTACCTCTTTTAATTCAGTCTGAAAAACTTCGCGCATGTCTCAAAGGTGGCAGGCAAAGGTTAACCGAGTGAAAACTCGGGGTGAACCATTACTAAAATTTGTATTTGTTTGGAGATCCACTGACCTAGTGTTTAAATATGCAATCTGACATCTGGCTACCGCTAATAATGGGGTTTTTGGTGGGTGCTGCAATGGTGGGTGGCATTGCAATTTATGTTCGTCAAGATGTTTTAGAACGCTATTCGGAGGCTGCGTCACTTTCCGACAGCGCGGCTGAACTTTTAGAGGTTATGGCCCCGGCCGGAATCCTTCTAAATCAAAACAATCTGATTCTGCGAGCCACCGGCGGCGCTCTGGCCAGTGGATTGATTTCCGGTAGGAACCTGATTCACGACCAGTTGAACGACTTGGCTAATTCAGCAAGGAATACTGGCGAGATTCAGTCTTTGGAGGCCGAATTACCACTGCGACTAAAGGGATCCAAGCTACACATTTCAGCTCGAGCCAAAGATATCGGCGAGGGCACAGTTCTAATCGTTATTGATGATCGCACCGAGAGCTATCGACTCGATCAGATGCGAAAAGACTTCATGGCCAACATCTCTCACGAACTAAAAACACCAATTGGTGCAGTTGGCCTTTTGGCCGAGGCGATGGAGAACAGCCTTGATCAGCCTCTGGTGATGGCCAAGCTTGTTAAAAATGTAAGCAAGGAAAACAAGCGACTGAGCGCTCTAGTCAAAGACATCATCCAACTTTCAAAAATTCAGGGTTCCCCGGTGGTTGCCAAGAGTGAAGTGGTGAACCTGGTTCCGGTCATCCACGACGCCATCGATAGAAACACCTGGCGGGCCGAAAAAAACCAGGTAGAAGTGTTGTTCAAACCGGAGAAGGAAACGGTCGAGGTTTTCGGTGACGCGGAGATGCTCACGGTTGCCGTAAAAAACTTGGTGGAAAACGCAATCATTTACTCAAACAAGGGTGATCGCGTAGGTGTAACTCTGGAAGTTGAAGAAGGAATTGCGAAAATCCTGGTTAAGGATTCGGGAATCGGAATTGCCAAAGATGAACAAGATCGCGTTTTCGAACGCTTCTATCGCGTGGATCAGTCTCGTTCTCGTGAAACGGGTGGAACTGGACTTGGATTGAGCATCGTCAAGCATGCTGCACTGAGCCACTTCGGGGATGTTAAATTATTTTCTAAACCAGGTGTTGGTTCAACGTTTACCTTGCGGTTACCTACAGTTGCTAAAAAAGTAGCAAAGGCAGATAGGCGAAAGGGCAACCGTGGCTAAAATTCTGGTCGTTGAAGACGAAGAGTCGTACCGACTCAGTTTGGGGAGCCTGCTTCCTCGAGAGGGTCACCAGGTAGTTTTCGCTGTCGATGGTAACGAGGCATTAGCCAGATTTGCCGATTCAAATCCAGACCTGATCCTCCTAGACCTGATGCTCCCTGGTATCAGCGGCAACGAGGTTTGCAAGCTGATTCGCCAAACCTCAGACGTTCCGATCATCATGCTCACCGCCAAAGACTCCGAAACCGATGAAGTTGTTGGCCTAGAAATTGGAGCCGACGACTACGTAACCAAGTTGGCTTCTTCCAGCAAACTCATCGCTCGAATCAACAAGGTGCTCAGCAAGCGCCAAGTTGCCGGGCCAGCCGATTCGGAAGACGGAATTCTCACCGGTGGAAATATCACGATGGACATCGAACGTCATCTGGTGATTTTGGATGGCAAGAAAGTGTCTCTACCGCTAAAAGAATTTGAACTGCTGGAGCTATTACTTGAAAACAAGAATCGAGTTTTGACTCGCGGTCAGATTATCGATCGAGTTTGGGGCCACGACTACTTTGGCGACACCAAGACTTTGGATGTGCACATCAAGCGCCTCAGGTCGAAACTAGAGGCCGATCCAGCTCGGCCAGAGCACATCGTTACCGTGCGCGGGCTCGGTTACAAGTTTGAGGTTTGATTTACTCGTCTACGTGGCCCTGGGCAATGCCTAGGTTCTGAACCAGGGCACTGTACTGCTCAAGGCTGCCGTCTAGAGCAGGAACGCTCATGACCACGTTCTGCTTGCCGCCGAGAACTCCCATTGTGAGTTTGCCGAGCTGGCCAGGCTTAATAACCTCACCCTTTTCGTTCAACAGCACAGGCTGCATCTCTGAAACTTCTTTGTAGCCAAATTCTTTGGTGCCACCGGCCGGAATCTGGAACTCGAAGGCGCCATCTTCTCTGAGAACTACGTCGGTAGCGTCCGAGCCGTCCTGGGTGTACTCAACGCGGACGGTGACGTCTTTGTTGGTGGTGTTTACGAAGGTGCCGATGATTGCGCCAACCTCAAGTGCGCCCTCGCCGAGAGCCGGCTTGGTTAGGTAAATCACATTGAGTGCTTTGACGCCGTCGAATGATGCCTGAGAACCATCGCTTGGAGCATATTCCTGCAAAGTTGGAACGTTGTGAGTGATGCTGCAACCGGCTGTGCCTAGAACTAGACCAGCGGAAACCGCTACAACTGCAACAAATTTACGAAGAACCACGCCAAAACCTTCCAGGAATTACTCTTTTCGGTACTATCCTAACCCTTTATTTATCGGGCAAAACGTGGTAAATTTGGTGTTTTGCGAAGGGATACCAATTCCATGAAGTTTGTTGTCGGAGAAACCGTTGTTTACCCACACCACGGTGCCGCCAAAATCATCGAAGTCTCTGAAAAGACCATGCGCGGTGAGACCAAACTTTACCTAACCCTAGAAGTCACTCAAAAGGGTTCGGCTACGTCGGAAGATGTACTAGACACCGCCAAGAACCAGCTGATCATTCAGGTGCCTGCAGACAATGTTGAGACCGTAGGTGTTCGCGATGTCATCGACAAGAAGGGCGTCGAGCAGGTCTTTGGCGTGCTTCGCGCAGAATTTATCGAAGAGCCAACCAACTGGTCGCGTCGTTACAAGGCAAACCTTGAAAAGCTAGCTTCTGGCGATGTAATTAAGGTTTCCGAGGTAGTTCGCGACCTGTGGCGCCGCGAGCAGGACCGCGGACTTTCTGCTGGTGAGAAGCGCATGCTTGCTAAGGCTCGCCAGATTCTAGTTTCTGAACTTGCTCTTGCTAAGAAGACCGATGAGGAGAAGGCCGGAGTACTTCTAGACGAAGTTCTCGCTTCCGCCTAAACAAATTTCATGTCTGCCTCGGTTATTTTGGTGGCCGCTGGCCAAGGATTACGGTTGGGTGCTGGTGTACCCAAGGCTCTCGTCAAAATTGCCGGGCTTACCGTTCTAGAGCACTCTCTGGCACGATTGGCTCCAACCAAGAATCTTTCCCAAGTAGTTATCGCCGCTGCACCCGGCCACATTGACGAATTTGTGTCATTGGCATCTGGACATCTCCCAGATGCGGTTGAACTAACCGTGGTTGCCGGAGGCGATACCCGTCAAGAATCTGTAGCCCTAGCCCTTGCCGAGGTGAATCACTCGTCCACCGAGATTTTGGTCCACGACGCCGCTCGCTGTTTTACTCCCACCGATGTTTTCGAGCGGGTAATTGCTGAGGTCCAGGCCGTAAGTGTTGGCGTTGTGCCGGTGATGCCCGTCCACGACACCATCAAACGAGCCGATGGCATAGAAGTGTTGGAAACCGTGGACCGCTCATCGCTTAGAAGCGCACAGACTCCGCAGGGTTTTCCGGCGGCTGCCCTTCGAGAGGCTTATGCCACAGCTACCGAAGATCACACCGACGACGCGGCGCTGTTCCAAGCTGCCGGTGGAAAGGTGATTTCGGTTCCTGGTGATCGCATGGCGTTCAAAGTAACAGTCCAAGACGACTTACTGCTCGCTGCCCACCTGATCGCGAGCGAACAGCGCACCGGAATCGGCACCGATACTCACAGATTTAGCGAAGACGATTCAAAGGTTCTTTATCTGGGCACTATCGCTTGGGGTGGCGAACGCGGGTTAGACGGCCACAGCGACGGCGACGCGCTATCCCACGCCATTGTTGATGCTCTGCTTTCTGCTGCTGGCCTTGGAGACATCGGAAGTAACTTCGGCGTGGACCGTCCAGAGTTCGCCGGAGCTTCCGGCAAGGTTTTTCTCGAGGGCACGTTAAAGCGCCTAGCAGAACACGGTTGGTCGATCGTTAACGTCTCTGCACAGATCATCGGCAATCGTCCAAAGGTGGCTCCAATGCGTGAGCAGGTGCAAAATGCACTTTCTGGAATCTTGCGCGTGCCGGTGACTATCAGTGCCACCACGACCGATGGCTTGGGCTATCTCGGAAACACAGAGGGTGTGGCAGTGGTCGCCAGCGCCCTTATTCAGAGAGCCAAAAAGTAGGCTGTACCTGATGAAACTTTTCGATTCCAAACAGCAGGCGCTAGTGGACTTTGTTCCGCAGAAAGCGGGCAAGGTTGGCATCTACGTGTGTGGCCCAACCGTGCAGTCGGCACCGCACGTTGGCCACCTGCGCTCTGCCGTGGCCTTCGACATCGTCGCGCGTTGGCTGGAAATCGGTCACGGCTACGAGGTCAAGTTGGTTAGAAACGTTACCGACATCGACGACAAGATTTTGGTAAACGCCGCCGAACAGGGAGTCGACTGGCGCGACCTAGCGGTGTCCGTAGAGGCTGGATTCAACGAGGTTTACGATTCGCTAGGTGCTGGTGTTTCCCACCGACCACATGCCACCGACCACATTGGCGGCATGATCTCGCTTATCGAGCGCCTGATTGAACGTGGTCACGCCTACCAGGCTGAGGACGGCAGCGCCAACGTGTTTTTCGATACCGGCAGCCACGAGCAATACGGCGAACTAACCAAACAGAAGCTTGAAAACATGGAAGGCGAGGCGATCGGTGGAGGTCGTCGCGCCGCCCACGACTTCGCCCTCTGGAAGAGCGCGAAACCAAACGAGCCAGAGAGCGCTGCCTGGGATTCACCTTGGGGTAAGGGCCGACCAGGCTGGCACATCGAGTGTTCGGCAATGACGTTGGCCGAACTAGGCGAAAGCTTCGACATTCACGGAGGCGGGCTAGATCTTCGTTTCCCTCACCACGAGAATGAGCTGGCTCAGTCGCGAGCGGCCGGGTTCGCCTTCGCCAAGTACTGGATGCACAACGGCCTGGTAACCGTATCCGGCACCAAGATGAGTAAGTCGCTCGGTAACGGCGTCGATGTTGAAGAGCTGTTCTCGCTAGGAACTCCGGCAGCAGTGCGTTACTGGCTGGCGTCGGCTCACTACCGCTCAAGTCTCGACTATTCACCAACCTCGCTGGCCGAGGCGGTTTCTGCGGTTGGGCGTATTGCAGGTTTTGTTCGCCGTGCCAGCGAGTTAGCCAGTCCACAAGATTCTTCGCTGCCAAGCGAATTCGTAGACGCCATGGACACCGACTTCAATGTGCCGGGTGCCCTAGCAGCACTTCACGACGCCGTGCGACTCGGCAATCAAGCCATCGACGCGGGCGACAAAGACGCTGTTGCCGGCTATCTTTCGCAAGTAAACCAGATGGCGTCCGTCCTAGGTTTAGAACTAGCAGCGACCGAGCGCGTTGCCACCGCCGAAACCATTGCTCTGATTGAAGAGCTAATCGAAAAGCGAACCGAGGCACGCAATAACAAAGACTTCGCACAGGCAGACCTGCTGCGAGCCGAACTGACCGAACTTGGTGTCACGATTGAAGACCAAGCCGGCAAGACCGTATGGATGTGGAGTAACTAATGGCAAGCAAGGGTAAGAGACCGGGCACAGCAAAGGGCAAGAAGGGGCCAACTGTTGGCTCTGGCGGCCAGCGCAAGAAGGGCCTTGAAGGCAAGGGCCCAACCCCGAAGGCAGAAGACCGCAAAGGTCACAAGGCCTATAAGGGCAACAAGCCGGCCACCGCAACTTCGCGCAAAGGCGAGTTCCTGGCCCCAACCGCCCGCACCGCAGGTACCGGCAAGGCTGGACGCACCAATGCTTCTCGCGTAGCCAAAGCTGCTGACTCCGGCGAGGTTCTATCGGGTCGCAACTCGGTGCTCGAAGCGCTTCGTGCCAAGGTGCCAGCAACCGCCATGTTCATTTCTAACCGCATCGAGATGGACGAGCGCGTCAAGGAAGCAATCACTCTGGCTAACAACCGCCAGATTCCAATCAACGAAATCACCAAGTCTGAGATCGATCGCCTGACCGGTTTCGACGCCGTCCACCAGGGTATCGCCCTATCGGTGCCGCCATACCAGTACCAGCACCCATCGGACCTACTTGACCGCGTACTTTCTAGGGGTCAAAAGCCTCTTCTGGTTGCCTTGGACGGTATCACCGACCCACGCAACCTCGGTGCCATCATTCGTTCGGTGGCTGCTTTCGGTGGTCAGGGAGTAATTCTTCCGCAGCGTAGATCCACTGGTGTTACCGCTAGTGCTTGGAAGACCTCGGCTGGAGCGGCTGCTCGAATCCCGGTAGCGCTCGCGGCTAACCTCACGGCAACCATCAAGGATTACAAGAAGCGCGGCGTATTCGTAGTTGGCTTGGATGCTGGCGGCGACATGAACCTGCAGAAGTTCAGCCTTGGAACTTCACCGCTGCTCGTTGTGGTGGGTAGCGAAGGCAAGGGGCTTAGCCGTTTGGTTACCGATAACTGCGACGCAATCGTGAGCATCCCGATCTCGGCCGCCACCGAGTCGCTAAATGCTGGAATCGCGGCGAGCGTTACTCTTTACGAAATCTCAAAGCTTCGTAACGAAAACTAAACCAGGTCGCGCCAGTCGACTTCGCCATCTTCGTCGGCAACCTTGATGGTTCCTGAAGGCACGGCGTCTGGCAGAGTAATCGAGCCAGTGGTTGGAGCGATCAGAGCCTCTTCATCGCGTCTGTGTGCCAACACGTTGGTGATGTAAGAGTTCACCGCTTCTTGAATTGGCACCCCGCGCCCTAACTCTTGTGCGATGTACCAGCGGTGTTCTAGTACCTGGTGGTAGACCTCGGCCGGCTCCAATTTTCCAGTCATGCTCTTGGGGATTGCCGTTACCACCGGCTCAAAGGCCCTGGAAAGCCACTCGTGTGCCATCACTTCTTCGTCGGCGCCTGGGCGACCGCGGTCGGTGCGATATTCGTCTAGGTCATTCAGAAGTCGTCTCGCCTGGTTCTCTTCGACATCCAAACCGGTTAGGCGAAGTAACCGTCGTGAGTGGTGACCAGCGTCAACGACCTTCGGCTTGATGGTGAGGGTAGTGCCTTCACCGCCAGCCTTGATGGTCATTTCTTCGATGTCAAAACCTAGTTCGTTGAGGCGTTCAACCCTGCGGTTGATCTTCCACTTCTCATTGGTGCCGATCACCTCTGAAGCGGTTAGTTCTTTCCAGAGACCGCGATACTTGGTGAGAATTCGGTCTGAGATGTCGTTGGCATCAACCCCAGGGGCTGCGTTACCACTGGCAATGAGATCTAGAAGTTCGCCAGCGATGTTGACTCTGGCAATCTCCAAGTCGTTCTCACGCTGACCGTTGGATAGCCCGCCTTCGTAGAGCTGGCCCGTTTCGGCATCAACCAGATATGCCGCAAATGCCCCAGCGTCTCGCCGGAACAGGGTGTTCGAAAGTGAAACGTCTCCCCAGAAAAAGCCGGCGATGTGAAGACGAACCAGAAGCACGGCAAGGGCATCTACCAAGCGGTTCGCTGTTTCTGGGCGAAGCCCCTGCGACCACATGGCACGGTAGGGGAGAGAAAACTTGAGGTGTCGGGTGATCAGAACCGCTGGAAGGGGATTGCCATCTGCGTCGGTCCGATTATTGATGATTGCGAATGGTTCAACACATGGAACATCGAGCCCGCCCAACTTCTTGAGCATTTCATACTCGCGCTTGGCTAGTTCGGGAAGTGTTTCCTTGATGGCAATCACGTGGTCGCTGAGGTGGGCAAAACGCACAGTGTGCCTGGAAAGCCCCTTTGGTAGTGCAACGATTTTTTCGGATGGCCAGTCCTCCAAAGGCAACTGCCACGGTAGGTCCAGAAGAGCTGGATCTACCGCGGCAGTTGTGATGTCTAGAGCTGAACTCACTAGTTGAGGCGCTCGCCCGACTCTGAGTCGAACAGGTGAGCGTTGCCAGCAGGAAGTACGTGAATGACGCTTCCAGACTTGGTGCCAGAGTTTGGCTCCGAACGAACAACTACGTCAACGTTGGCGTCGCCTAGCTTTACGCTTCCGTAGATGTAGGCATCTGCACCTAGTTCTTCAACAACGTCAACGTTTAGAGCAAGACCAGACTTGTTGACCTTTAGGTCTTCTGGGCGAAGACCAACGGTGACGGTCTTCTGCTTGGTCTTTGCAAGCGCTGCCTTGTCAACGTCGATCTCGGTGTCGCCGAAGACGACCTTGCCCGAGTGGATTGGAAGCTGAAGCAAGTTCATGGCAGGGGAGCCAATGAATCCGGCAACGAATACGTTCTTTGGGCGCTCGTAAAGTTCACGAGGGCTGGCAACCTGCTGAAGCACGCCGTCTTTTAGAACTGCAACGCGGTCACCCATGGTCATAGCTTCAACCTGGTCGTGGGTCACGTAAACAGTGGTTACACCGAGACGACGCTGCAGCGAAGCAATCTGGGTACGGGTCTGAACGCGTAGCTTGGCGTCGAGGTTCGATAGCGGCTCGTCCATGAGGAATACCTGAGGCTTACGAACAATCGCACGGCCCATGGCCACACGCTGACGCTGACCACCCGAAAGAGCCTTTGGCTTGCGGCCTAGGTACTGCTCTAGGTCTAGAAGCTTGGCTGCCTCAAGAACGCGAGCCTCGCGCTCCTCCTTTGGCACACCGGCGATCTTTAGGGCAAAGCCCATGTTTTCGGCAACGGTCATGTGTGGGTAAAGTGCGTAGTTCTGGAACACCATCGCGATGTCGCGGTCTTTTGGTTCCATGTGGGTAACGTCGCGGTCACCGATGAAGATGTGTCCGGCGTTTACCTCTTCAAGACCGGCCAGCATACGAAGGCTGGTCGACTTTCCACATCCAGAAGGACCAACAAGGACGAGGAACTCGCCATCCTTGATCTCTAGGTCTAGTGCGTCTACTGCCGCACGTGGGGTGCCAGGATATAGTCTCGTGGCTGCTTTAAATGACACTGTTGCCATGGTTTTTCTCCTCAATCGGTAGGTACGTACCGAACGATCCGTTGTTGTAAGAGCCTGACCGTCGGCTGACAATCAGGTAGGTAAATTATCGCATCTAGGGCCCCCTGATTTAGACTGGTAATCCTGTCCGTCACTAAATCGTGATGTAGTTACGAGGTAAAGAAAATGTCTAACGAGAAACTCACTCGCGACCAGCAGCGCGAAGCAGCCAGAGCTAAAGCGAAAGCCATGCGAGAGGCTCAGAAGAAAGCTGCCAGCACCAAAAAGATTGCCATCATCGTTGGTTCGGTTATCGCCAGCGTGGCACTCGTGGGTGCCGTGGTCTGGGGAATTTCGGAAACCGCAAAGCAGACCGTCGACGCTTCGAAGGGGCCAAGCACAGCTTTCACCAACCGCGGAGTGACCATCGGAGCAGATCTGCAGGTTGCCAACAGTGCATCTTCCATCAACAAGGAAGTTCCAACCATCATTATTTACCAGGACTTGCAGTGCCCAGCATGTCGTGCTTTTGAAGAGCCAAACATGCCTCAGATTCTTGAGTTGGTGAAGGCAGGCAAGTACAACCTAGAGATTCACCCAATCGGAATGCTTGATGCTGCTTCGCTAAACGAGTATTCGTCTCGTGCCGGAAGTGCACTGCTCTGTGTGGCCGACACCGAGCCAGCCAAGTTCCTTGATTTCAACACGGCTCTGTACGCGAACCAGCCAGCCGAGCAGTCGTTTGGCCCAGACAGCAACCAGCTTGCCGACCTTGCCAAGAGCGTCGGTGTTACCGGAAGCGACACACTGGATTGCATCAAACACAACAAGTGGGCCAACTGGGTCAAAGACTCATACAAGTTGGTTATGGAAGAAACTCCAACCGGCTCAACACCGGCAACCATCAAGTTTGAGGGAACCCCTGCGGTTATCGTCAACGGTCAGCGTTACAAGGGCGAGTTGAACAACGCAGCAATGTTCTTGCAGTGGCTGCAGATGGTAGCTCCAGTTCAGTAAAGACATAAGGAAAAACCCCGGGAGATCAAACGATCTCCTGGGGTTTTTGTTTCCCCCAAGTTACTTGGTCTTGGTAACCACGGTCAGTTCGCTGGTGTAGTCCGACGAACCAACGTCATTGACAGACTTCATGCGGAACTTGTAAGTGGTGCCAGAGCGAAGCCCTGAAACCACCAAGGTGCGGCTAGTCGAGGCTGGCTTCACCACAGTGTTCCAGGTGGTGCCTCCATCGCGTGAATACTCAACCACGTAGTTACGAACTGGGCTTCCGCCTACAACGGCTGCCTGCTCCCAGCCGAGAGTAACGCTGGTCTTGGCAGGGTTGATGCTGAACCCGGTAGGTGCACTTGGTGAAACGCCAGCGGTGGTGATTTCGGCGACATTGGATACCGCACCGAATCCGACCGAGTTTTTGGCGCTCACTCTGAAGCAGTAACGTGTACCTGCATCGAGGCCGGTCACGTTGAATCCGTTCGAGTTGCTCTCGAGGTGGGTCACCGTCACAAAGGTCTTGCAGTTGTTAGCCACTTCAATCTTGTAGTCGGTAATGTTAGGGCCACCGTTGTTGGCCGGAATGGTCCAGTTGAGCGATGCGCCAACTTCGGTACCGGAATCGCCAACGGTCGTGGTGGTAACCGCTTCAAGCTGAGTTGGTGCGCTCGGGGCGGCGGCAACGGTCGTGAAACTTCCTTGCAGGTATTCGCTGAAGCCAGCGCTGTTCACAGCGGCAACACGAACCAAGTAGCCGTTTCCAGGACGCAATCCGGAAAGTTTGAAGGTCTTGGAAGTCGACGCGTTGTGTTCGATTTCCTGCCAGTTCTCTCCGTCGTCGCTGGAGACTTCGACTAGGTAATCGAAGATTGGAGCGCCACCGTTATCGGTTGGCAGTTTCCAGTTCAGTACCGCGTTTCCAGTGGTGACTCCGGAAACAACCAGGTTGGTTGGCGCCGCAGCTGGGGTTGCTGCGGTGGTAACTGAAAGCACCGAGGAAACGTTTCCAACGCCGAGCTCGGTGATGGCAGCCACGCGGAACTGGTAGCGCTTTGCACGGGTCAGGTTGGTGATGTCGTAGGCGTTTGAGTTTGAAGCAACATCGTGAACGATCTTGGTCCAAGTGGTTCCACCATTACCCGAAACCTCAATCTGGTAGTCGGTGATGCTTCTACCTCCGTTTGAAAGCGGAATGTCCCAGGTTAGGGTCAGGGTGCCGCTGGTGACATCGGTTGCGGTCAGGTTGCGAGGAGCAGTTGCAAGTCCGTCAAGGGTGGTGAGGCTACCCGTTAGGAACTCGCTGTAACCCCAGCGGTTCTGAGCCGAAACTCTGATCTGGTAGGTGGTTCCAGGAGCCATTCCGGCAACTGTTAGGTTGCACGAAGTGGAGTTGATGTCTCTATCCTTCGATTTCTTGACTAGCTGCCAGGTCTGGCCACCGTCGCGAGAGGTTTCAACCTTGAAATTGAAGATGTTGGCACCGCCGTTGGTTTCCGGTGCGGTCCAGTGCAACTGAGCACCGCTCTTGGTGATGTTGCTAACTTCAAGTTCACTAGGTGCGCTCGGAGCGGTTGGGTCTGGTGTCCTAACCATTAGAACCTCTGACCAGTCGGCACCCTTGCTGTAAGCGATGTCGTTTCCGCCGTTGTTTGCACGAACTCGGAAGTAGTAGTCGGATGCCGAGTAAAGGTTAGACATCGGCAGGTTCGCGGTGGTAGAGAAACCATCGTCGATGCGCTTCCAAGTTTCCCCATCTCGTGAGTATTCGATCTCGTAGTCGAAGAGCTCGCCAACGAAACGTCCGTTTAGAACCTTGTCGGTGCCGTCGTCGTTCTTGACTCGCTGGCCAAGGAAATCAGGAGCATTCCAACTCAAGACACCGGCGTTCGGGTTGCCAGGGGTTGGGGTATAGACCAGCGCGGTTGGGGCGCCAGGCATGCCAGGTGGAATGCGGCTTACCAGCATCTTGTCGATCAGGTTCCAGTTGTGCTGGCCTAGAGAGTCATAGGCGTGCACGTAACAGTTCTGGATCCCAGGGATCAGACCGAAGGTCACATCGCTCTGGAATTCAATGGTTACGTTTAGGTCGGTGCCGCTTACGGAATTAACGCGTGGGTTATTCATTCCAGTTGCGACCCAAGTTCCGTTTTCCTTGTTTAGGTAAGTCGAAATTGGTCGCTGACCGGTAGGGCCGTAGCACTCCACGATGATGTTGGTGATGCCGGTACGGTCGGTCATGTGCAGAGTTCCGATGGCTAGGTCGGCGGCCGCGCCAACCTCGTATAGCGCCTTGTCCCAGCTGAAGTCAACTAGGGCTGGTGGTTCGTCGTCCCAGCCGCTGCCGGTGCGTACGATAGTTAGCGGGGCCTTGATAGGAGCCCAGGTCTGGTGACCTCGGATGTCCATCAACCACGCGTAACACTTGTAGCTTCCCGGCTTGGTGCCGCGAAGCACACTGGTGTCGATTCCGAAGGTTGGGTGTAGCGAGACATCGCCGTAGCTCGATGAAACGGCGTGATTATTCACTGCCCATGATTCACCGCTGCGGTACATGTAGTCGGAGATTAGCTCGCGGTATGGGCCAGGGCAGTGAACCTGCATGGCACTAATACCAGAGTCATCGCTTGCTTCCATCGTGTATGAAACTGCTGCAGCCGAGCTCGTTACGTCGTAGCTGCTCTCGCTCCAGGTGAAACTTTCGAGCTTTGGCGCTGCGTCGTCCCAGTTGATTGAACCGGCGCGGGCCACGGCAAGGTCTGCGACCTGTCGAACCCCAACGTGATCTAGGCGGTCGCGGGTCTCCGCTAGGCAGCTGTAGTTTCCAGAGGTTAGACCCTGGACCAGGGTGGTTTCAACTCTGAATTCGGTTTGGGTGCGCGGGGCACTAGGGAAGTTTTCGGTTGCCGACACCAGGCGAGACTTGTTGTTGCGGCTTGAAAGGCTCCAAGCGCCATTGATCCAGTTGATGCTGAAGTCAACTGGGATTGCGGTGACTCCGTTGCCCGAGCAGACCACGTATACGCTGCTCGATGCAACCTCATCCGACATGGTGAAGGTGGAAGTTGCGCGAGCGCTGGTGCGACTGACGTCGTAAGACGCTGCGTCCCAAGAGAACGAGCTGATTTCCGGCGCTGCGTCATCGTAGATACAGGTTGCGGTTTTTACTTCGTTGTTGTTGTAGTCGCAGAGGTCTAGGCCGGTTCCACCCTCTAGGACGTCGGTGCCGTCACCACCGGAAACGATGTCATCGCCTTCACTTCCATCAAGAGTGTCTGTTCCTACTTCACCCCAGATGTTGTCTTCGCCGGCGTTTCCATTGAGGGTGTCGTTTCCTTCACCGCCGCGGATGTTGTCGTTTCCACCGCCACCGATTAGAGAGTCGTCTCCGGCATCTCCAGCCAGGGTGTCGTTTCCTGCACCACCATCGATGCTGTCATCGCCGGTTTCACCGGAGATGTTGTCTTCGCCGTTGTTTCCGCCGAGGATGTCGGCTCCGTTTCCACCGTCGATGTTGTCGGCACCGGCGCCACCGTAAACGTCGTCGTCACCCTCGCCTCCGTAAAGTTCATCTAAGCCAGGGGTACCGGTAATCAGGTCTTCGCCAAGACCACCGTCGACGGTTGCGTTTGAAGCATTCGTGCCGTCGTATTCATCGGTGCCGTTACCAAGGTAAACAGTGTTACCGACACCGTAGTCGATCACCTTGTCGTTACCCGCGAGAGAAAACACCGTGACGTTATCGGCGTTGATACAAATGATCTCGTTGTTCGCCGAGCCCGTGTAGCTGCTGTTGTTCTGGGTGATTACCTTCGTGCAAGACGGGTCAACCGCTACCGCTGCGGTCGCAGGTGTCGCGGTGATCATTGCCGTGAGCAAGGATGAAATAGTAACCAGTGAGATGCCGAGCTTCTTCATGGTGTTCCCCTCTTTATGTAAGAAAAAGTCTATACCCTAAAATAATTTGCGCGAAATCGCTCAAAAGGGTTTTGCCGAATTGTTATAGATAGAATTAATGGATTGCCGACTTGGCGCAATGGTAGCGCACCGCTCTTGTAAAGCGGGGGTTATGGGTTCGAGTCCCATAGTCGGCTCATGGTGAGAGAGATTTCACGCAAAGTTGCGATTGCCGGCTTGCTGGGTTCTCTCCTTGCGTTTGCCGAGCCGGCCTTTGCCTGGCCACGCGGTTGCATCTCGGCTCTTCCTAAATCATCCACAAGGCGAGCCGCCTGGACCGTAGACGACGGAGCCTCAGCCACGGCTTTGAGGAACTACGTCAGTTACCTAGAAAAGCACCCGCAGGTAAAGATGACTTTCTTTGTGCTCTCCGGAGCGCCAGGCTGGAAAACCTATGCGCGACGCCTAAAGGCGCTGCAGGATCGAGGCCAGATCCAACTTGCCAACCACACTGCAACCCACCGCAAGCTCACCACGTTGAGCGACGCCAAGATCAGGTCAGAGCTGAACCGCTGCGAAAACTTCTGCGTTGCCAATTACGGTATGTCGACCAAGCCGTACTTTAGGCCTCCATATGGAGAGATAGATGCGCGAGTAATCCGAATCGCCGCCGAGGAGGGCTTTACCAAGCCGGTGCTCTGGTACGGCAGTTTCGCATCGGGCTCCGGCGTATCGTCCAGCACCGTCTTATCGATGGCGTCGAAATGGATTGCGAACGGACGCATCCTTATTGATCACGCAAACAGCAATGCCACGGTCAACGTGTTTAGCAAAATCGTGGCTATTTTCCACAACCGCAACCTGAAGCTAGTGACGCTTCGGGAAGCCTTTGGAGACGACTAGCCTTCTGAGAAAGTGATGCTCACCGAGTTGATGCAGAAGCGATCACCGGTGGGAGTCTGCGGGGCATCCTCGAATACGTGACCAAGGTGGCTACCGCAATTGGCACAGCGCACCTCGGTGCGAATCATTCCGTGGCTGCGATCTTCCAGAAGTTCAACAGCGTCGCCGGCTTTTGGTTCGTAGAAACTTGGCCAACCGCAGTGGGCGTCAAATTTGGTTTGGCTCTTGAAAAGCTCTTGGCCGCAACCTTTGCAGGAGAAGGTTCCAACACGGTTTTCATCTAGAAGTTCTCCCGTGCCAGGGCGTTCGGTGCCACCTTCGCGGAGAACGTGATACTCGAGCGGGGATAGTTCCTCGCGCCACTGAGACTCGTCTTTCGAAACCTGATAGTTCACTGCGGTTACCTCCATGTGTTTATGCCACTCAACTAGACTAATAAACGGTTCAAATGACAAAAAACTTCCCAACTGACGAAATTGATTCGGTGCCTGCAGGTATCGGTCGTCGTCGTGCACGCCGCACCAAGGGTGCAGCGGTTTTAGAGTTTTTCACTTACCTATCGGTTTCGGCTGTCCTGGCCGGAAGCGCCTTGTTCGGCTACCAGACCTTTTTCGGTGGGGGAACCAAACTCGACTTGAGCGCGCTTAGTGACAATAGCACCACGACCCAGCAGTCGGCCGATCCACTGCGCATTAACGAAACCACTGTTTACGATGCGGTGGGCCAGGACGGCCTAGCCAGCGGGGTAGCGCGCAAGCTTCTAGATAAGGGCTGGAACGTCGTCACCGCCTCAGACATGCCACTTGGCGCGAAGAGCGATAAGACTGTGGTTTACATCAACTCTCAAGATCTCGATGCCGCTGCCAAGGCGCTGGTTGCTGACCTTGGTCAATATTCAATCGAGGTTTCAAACCAATATATCGACCCGATCGTGGTCGTTTTGGGCGCCGATTACAAGTAATTTGACCCTGTCGTACTTTGTAACGCTTTCATCAAGGTTTCGAATCGAACGTTAATACCCAGCCAATGTGGCGTACCTTGTTATAGAGACCGCCCTGTGCTCACGCTCCGGGTCGATCTTTTATCAAGATACACAGGAGAAACATATGGCACAGGGAACCGTAAAGTGGTTCAACTCTGAGAAGGGCTTCGGCTTCATTACTCAGGACGAAGGCGCAGACGTATTCGTTCACTTCTCGGCAATCGTTAGCGATGGCTACAAGGAACTGAAGGAAAACCAGCGCGTTGAGTTTGACGTGACCGACGGACCGAAGGGCCCTCAGGCAGCTTCGGTTAGCGTCATCGGCTAACTTAGACCTAACCGATCAGGCATCACCCTTCCGGGTGGTGCCTTTTCGCTTGTGTGGCATCTTGCACTCTCGGGCGTAGAGTGCTAAAAATGAATTAGCACTCAATTGTGTCGAGTGCTAATAAAAGGAGACCAAAACAAATGCCAAAGATCATTTCTTTTGATGAGGAAGCCCGCCGCGGACTCGAGCGCGGACTAAACATCCTGGCCGACACCGTAAAGGTGACCCTAGGCCCACGCGGACGCAACGTCGTCCTAGAGAAGAAGTGGGGCGCACCTACCATCACCAACGATGGTGTTTCGATCGCCAAGGAAATCGAGCTAGAGGATCCATTCGAACGTATCGGTGCCGAACTGGTTAAAGAAGTAGCCAAGAAGACCGACGACGTTGCTGGAGATGGAACCACCACCGCAACCGTACTCGCCCAGGCTCTAGTTCGTGAAGGTCTGCGTAACGTTGCAGCCGGCGCCGACCCAATCAGCCTGAAGCGCGGAATCGACAAGGCAACCGCTGCTGTTATCGAGGAACTTTTCGCTCAGGCCAAGGCCGTGGAGAGCAAGGAAGAGATTGCAGCCACCGCTTCGATCTCGGCCGGCGACAGCCAGATTGGTGAACTAATTGCCGAGGCAATCGACAAGGTTGGCCGTGAGGGTGTTGTAACCGTTGAGGAGTCGAACACCTTCGGCATCGACCTACAGCTAACCGAAGGTATGCGCTTCGACAAGGGATTCATTTCGGCTTACTTCGTAACCGACCCAGACCGCCAGGAGACCGTTCTAGAGGATGCCTACGTGCTAATCGTGAACAGCAAGATCTCGAGCATGAAAGAACTACTTCCAGTGGTCGAGCAGGTTGTACAGACCGGCAAGCCGCTAGTGATCATTGCCGAGGACGTTGAGGGCGAAGCTCTAACCACCCTGGTTCTAAACAAGATCCGTGGCATCTTCAAGTCGGCAGCCGTTAAGGCTCCTGGCTTCGGAGACCGCCGCAAGGCTATGCTTCAGGACATCGCAATCCTGACCGGCGGTCAGGTCATTTCGCAGGAAATCGGCCTAAGCCTCGAAACCACCACCCTTGACCTACTTGGTCGTGCTCGCAAGGTAGTTATCACCAAAGACGAGACCACCATTGTTGAGGGCGCTGGCGAAAAGGTAGCCATCCAGGGCCGCGTTGACCAGATTCGTCGTGAAATCGAAGCTAGTGACAGCGACTACGACCGCGAGAAACTACAGGAGCGTCTAGCCAAGCTAGCCGGCGGTGTAGCTGTAATCAAGGCAGGTGCCGCTACCGAGGTAGAGCTAAAGGAGCGTAAGCACCGCATCGAAGATGCTGTACGTAACGCTAAGGCCGCTGTTGAGGAAGGCATTGTTGCCGGTGGTGGTGTTGCACTACTACAGGCTGGCAAGGCTGCATTCAGCAAGCTAGAGCTACAGGGCGACGAAGCAACCGGCGCCAACATCGTAAAGGTTGCGATTGCTGCTCCACTAAAGCAGATCGCTCTAAACGCAGGTCTAGAGCCTGGTGTAGTTGCCGAGAAGGTAGCCTCGCTGCCAGCAGGTCAGGGCCTAAACGCCGCGACCGGCGAGTACGTTGACATGATGAAGGCCGGAATCAACGACCCTGTAAAGGTGACTCGTTCGGCTCTACTAAACGCTTCGTCGATCGCGGGTCTATTCCTAACCACTGAGGCTGTTGTCGCAGACAAGCCAGAGCCTCCTCAGGCTCCAGCCGCTCCAGCCGGTGGCATGGACTTCTAAACCAGATACAAAAAAGTGGTCGGATGATTTTTCATCCGACCACTTTTTTATTCGCTAATAATTACACGTGAGTGTTGTGAGGTTTGCGGAGAGCGAACCAGACTCCCAGGTGTCAAACTCCAGAAGAGCCTTCTTGCCAGGGCCGAGATAGGTAACTGTGTCGTTAGTCCAGTCGACCACTGCGCCGCCGCGTTCGAAGTTAACCTCGGCGTAGATTCCGCCCGAGCAACCGTCTCTGGTTACAACTTTGATGTGGTTGTAGCGGCAGCTGTAGCAATCTGAGTAGGCGTCAACCCACTTCCAAGCTAGGCCGTCTTCCCACTCTGAGTAGCCGCGTGGGTACCAAGGCTTGGTGGATGCCAAGGAGACCAGTGCCGCGCCCTTGGTGGAAAGGTCATCCAAAACCGTTACCGTGGTTTCCTTCTTTGAACCCAGTTTGCAATCGGTCAAAACCTTCGACTCGAAATCGGCCATAAGGTCTGCTTTCGAGCTGGATACATCACTGGTCGCCCCCACTGCAATCTCATCGAAAGTAGTGCTGAGCTGGGCATCCCACTTGGCTTGCCACGCAGTGAGAGCCGAGCCAGGGTCGGTAGTCCAGTCGTGCTTGTTCACGTAGCTGGCGGCAGACCATTCGTCTTTATCAGCTTTGTTTACCGCTTTGATTTTGGCTTTCGCAGACTTGTTACCTTTGGTGTTAGACGCGATTGAGGCGAACGGTTTGCACTGTGCCTTAGTAAGTGCCTCAAAACCAGTTGCGGTTTGGAACTCTGCGAAGGTCATCGTTGGATCAGCGGTCTCCTCGGAGCTGGAACCGTCTGTGCCCGGATCGTATGAAGAACCGCTGTTCGCCGCCGCTCCGATGACGATAAACAAGACTAAGACCGCAGCACCAAGGCCGATGAATAAACCCTTCTTCGACTTCGGTTTAGCCGGTGCGATGATCGGTACGTCTGGGTGCAACTGAGTAGTTGGCTGGGGCGTGACGACCGGCGTGGTAGCCGGAGTCGGTTGGATAGTTTCTGCCTTTGGAGCTTCAGTGGCTACCTTCTGGCCACAGTTCACGCAAAAGGTTGCAATCTTCGAATCGATTTTGGTTCCGCAATTTGGACAAAACATGGTTCCCCCTCAAGACCACCTTACGCCCAAGGAGGCATCAGAGAAACAAACGTGTGTTAGCCGACTCGATTTCGCTGTATTGAGAAGCGGCGAACGCTAGTGCCTTTCCTATTTCGGAAAGTTGGGTTTCAACTCCGGAAGCGGTTACCCGCCAGCGTTTCACTAGCTCTTGAAAGGAGGTCGCTGCGGCACCTTGCCATGAACCGTCTAGCGATTGCAGCTGGGTGTGGAGGAGTTCTACCTCGGTCTGTAGTTTGCCGATGGTTGCCTGGATGTTGCTGTTTGCCGCGAGAACTTGCTCGCTGTCTACTCTGAAATTGCTCATGGAAACAATGTTCTTACCCAATTACAGGAACTTGCAGCCTTGGGCAAAATCTGTGGAGAACTAGAGTTCGATGCGCATGGTGGTTCCGCCACCAGGAGTTTCTAGGGCAACAATGGTTGCCTTGTGTCGATCCAGAATAGTCTTCACGATCGACAGCCCAAGGCCTGAGCCACCGGTCTCGCGGTTGCGGGAATTGTCGGCACGGAAGAAACGCTCGAAGACTTTTTCACGGAGCTGCTTTGGAATTCCCTCGCCATGGTCGCGCACTTCGATGACGGCCTTGTGGCCTTCACGTCCGATGGCCAGTTCGATATCGCGGTCCTCTGGGGAGAATCGGCTCGCATTAGCAAGCAGATTGGTGAGTACCTGGCGGAATGCCATTGGATCTACATTTGCGAAAACGTGGTTGTCTTCGGTGAGTTCCGTTCCGGCAAAATTCTGAACCACGATGTTGCGCTTGTATTCGGCGACGGACGCATCTTTGGCTGCTTCAATCGACATCTGAACCAGGTCGGTGTCAACCATGTTCATGGCAGTCGACTCATCCAAACGTGCCAAGGTGAGCAGGCTTTCGACTAAATCTGCCATTCGGTGAGCCTCGGATTCGATGCGTCCCATGGCGTCGTCGAGATCGTCCTTCTTTTTCAGGGCGCCCATTCTGTAAAGCTCGGCATAGCCACGAACCGAAGCTAGCGGGGTGCGAAGTTCGTGTGAAGCATCAGAAACGAAGCGCCTCATTTGATCCAGAGCCTTGCCTCGTGATTCCAGGGCGGCTTCGATGCTGGAGAGCATGCTGTTGAGTGAGCGGTTAATTCGGTCAACCTCGGTGTTCGAATCGTTCTCAATCAAACGTCGGGAGATGTCGCCGGCAGCGA
>JBDKLJ010000003.1:0-34958 GCA_039806025.1 Actinomycetota bacterium
CGTCAGGGTCACCGCCAGGACCTAACTCGCGTCCAGGTCACCGAGATCAAGTAAGGAACTAGAAAATGGCTTCCAAAAAGGGTGTTAGCTCTACTCGTAACGGTCGTGACTCAAACGCACAGCGTCTTGGCGTAAAGCGCTACGCTGGCCAGGTTGTAAACGCCGGTGAAATCATCGTCCGCCAGCGTGGAACTCACTTCCACCCGGGTGTAAACGTAGGCCGCGGCAAGGACGACACCTTGTTCGCTCTATCTGCAGGTGCCGTAGAGTTCGGTACCAAGGGTGGCCGCCGAGTCGTAAACATCGTTGCGGCTTAAGTCTTAGGACAAGTTTTTTGAAGGCGAGCCAATTGGCTCGCCTTCTAACTTTTTAGGAAGGTGAAGGAATGATTCAGTTCGTGGATCAGGTGACCCTACACCTGCGCGCAGGAAACGGCGGCGACGGCTGTGTTTCGATCAAGCGAGAGAAATTCAAGCCTCTGGCTGGCCCAGACGGCGCCGATGGCGGCGATGGCGGTTCCATTAGCCTGATCGCCGATCCAGATGTAACCACCCTGCTCGAATATCACTTCCGTCCGCACCAACAAGGTGGCGACGGCGCCAAGGGTGCCGGTGACTTCCGCAACGGAGCAACCGGTAAAGACGTAGTTCTGCCGGTCCCGGTTGGAACCGTGGTCAAAGACGCCGATGGCAAGTTCATCGCCGACCTAGACGAAGCCGGCATGACGCTGGTTGTGGCCGAAGGTGGCCAAGGTGGACTAGGAAACGCAGCCCTTGCCAGCTCGAAGCGAAAGGCGCCAGGTTTTGCGCTTCTTGGTGTGCCTGGCTGGTCGGGCGAGGTCATCCTCGAACTTAAGACCGTTGCCGATGTTGCTCTGGTTGGTTACCCAAGTGCCGGTAAATCAAGTTTGATTGCCGCTATGTCGGCTGCTCGTCCAAAAATTGCCGATTACCCATTCACGACTCTTCACCCAAACCTTGGCGTAGTGCAGTCGGGCAACACCCGCTACACAATTGCGGATGTCCCTGGCCTCATTGAAGGCGCGAGCAAGGGTAAAGGTCTCGGTCTCGAATTCCTTCGTCACGTTGAACGATGTGCCGCACTGCTTCACGTCCTAGACTGCGCAACCATGGAACCCGGTCGCGACCCAATTACCGATCTCGACAAGATCCTCCACGAACTAAACGAGTATGAAGTTCCAGAGGGGCAGGTTCCGCTCACCGAGCGCCCAGCACTAATTGCTCTAAACAAGGTGGATGTTCCCGACGCCAAAGAGCTTGCCGATTTCGTAAAGCCTGAGCTTGAAGCTCGCGGTTATAAGGTATTTGAAGTTTCGGCTGCTAGCCGCGATGGCCTGAAGGAACTTGGCTTCGCTATCGCAGAGCTAGTTGAAGAACACCGCAAGAACGTTATCAACCTCACCCCACAGCGTCCGAAGGTTCAGCTAATGCAGCAGACCCGTCGCAAGGGTGAAAAAGAATTTGCCATCACGGTTGAACACTGGGGCGATGAAGTTGCCTACCGCATCACCGGAGCCAAGCCAGAGCGCTGGGTTGCACAGACCATGTTTGGCAACGAAGAAGCAGTTGGTTACCTCGGTGACCGCCTGAACAAGCTCGGCATTGAGGATGCACTTTTCAAGGCCGGGGCACACGCCGGCGACACGGTTGTAATCGGCCAGGGCAACGGCGTGGTCTTCGACTGGGAGCCAACCATTTCTTCTGCAGCCGAAGTAATTTCAGGCCCACGAGGCACCGACAACCGACTCGACACCAACGACCGACGCACTACCAAGGAACGCCGCGAGGAGTACGCCGAGATGATGGACCAACGCGCCGCACTGCGTGACGAGTTTGAAAAGGAACGTAAGTCGGGTAAGTGGAACGTATCTAGAGAAATCAAGGACGAGAAGTAATGGCTATTCACGACGCACGCGAGATCCCTTCGGCGAAGCGAATCGTCGTGAAGGTTGGCTCGTCTTCGATCAGCGGCGCAAACGCTAACCAGCTAGAAGTCTTGGTGGCTGCCCTGGCTTCCGCTCACAAAAACGGCAGCGAAGTCGTCCTAGTTTCTTCCGGTGCTATTGCAACCGGTATGCCGCTCCTGAACCTCGACACCAAACCTGATGACCTAGCAACCAGCCAGGCGCTGGCTTCTGTGGGTCAAAGCCGTCTAATCACTCGCTACCAGACCGAACTTGAGAAATCGAAGATTGTGGCCGGTCAGGTTTTGTTCACAACGGCAGATCTTGAAGGTAAAGAAACTAAGGCAAACGCCAAGGCCGCCATGGATCGCCTGCTGGAACTTCGCGTGCTTCCGATCGTCAACGAGAATGACACCGTAGCCACCCAGGAAATTCGTTTTGGCGACAACGACAACCTGGCCGCTCAGGTAGCGATTTTGTTAAACGCCGACGTCCTAGTTCTGCTTTCTGACATCGACGCACTCTATGACCGACCTCCAAAGGAGTCTGGCTCCCAGCGCATCGAATGGGTCACCTTCGAAGATGACCTATCGGGAATTCAGATTGGCGACACCTCAACCGGTTTTGGCACCGGGGGAGCGCGCACCAAGGTAACTGCTGCGAAACTTGCCAACAAGAATGGCATTCCGGTGCTTCTTACCGACACCAGCAAAGTCGCAGCCGCACTTGCCGGTGAGCGCGTAGGCACCTGGTTTGAACAAGCTGAAGGCTAATCTAGAACCATGTCGGCAATCGATCTCATTCAGCTCGCGAAGAACTCCTACACCGCTATGGGTGTGGCAAAGACTCCGCAAAAGAATGATGCTCTTCGCGCAATCGCCAAACTTTTGGAACTTCGTGCAGACGAAATCATCGCAGCCAACCGCGTCGACATTGAGAACGGCATTGCCAAAGAAATCGGCGATGGTTTGCTTGATCGCTTGATGCTAAACCATGAGCGCATCATCGCCCTGGCTGGCGCAGTTGCTCAGGTGGTAACCCTGAAGGACCCAGTTGGCGAAGTGGTTCGTCACAGCACTCTTCCAAACGGTCTCGACCTCAGTGAAGTTCGCGTGCCATTCGGAGTCATCGGTGCCATCTACGAGGCTCGTCCAAACGTAACCGTTGACCTTACGGCACTAGCGATCAAAACCGGAAACGCGATCGTTCTTCGTGGCGGAACCGCAGCTGAAAACTCGAACCGGGTTTTGGTGAAACTTCTTCAAGATGCACTCGAGGAAGCCGGACTTCCACGAAACGCCGTTCAAACCGTCGACGACTTCGGACGAGATGGAGCCACCGCAATGATGCAGGCTCGCGGGCTTATCGACGTCCTAATCCCGCGCGGATCAGCCAACCTCATCCAGACCGTAGTACAGGAATCCAAGGTCCCGGTTATTGAAACCGGCGCCGGAGTTACCCACCTTTTCCTCGACGAATCCGCGAGAGAAGATTGGGCTGTTGAGATTGTCTTCAATTCCAAGACACAGCGCGTAAGCGTATGCAATTCCTTGGAGACCTTGCTCGTTCACGAAAATGCAGCGGCCTCTCTACTTCCAAAGGTTTTCGCAAAACTTGCCGAGAAAGATGTGATTCTGCACGGCGACGAAACTGTTGCCAAGATTCACCCAACTGTTATTCCAGCAACTGAGGCAGACTGGTCCACCGAATACATGGCCCAAGAACTCTCCGTGAAGGTTGTCAAAAACCTCGACGAAGCGATCGACCACATCAACAAGTACTCGACTCACCACACCGAGTCGATCATCACCGAGAATGCCGAGAACGCCGAACGTTTCCTAGCGGAAGTTGACTCGGCTGCGGTTTTGGTAAACGCCTCCACGCGCTTCACCGACGGGGGAGAGTTCGGCTTTGGTGCCGAGGTAGGCATTTCCACCCAAAAACTTCACGCTCGTGGCCCTATGGGCTTACAGGAATTGACCTCGACGAAGTGGCTCGTGCGTGGCAATGGCCAAATTCGCGCCTAAACTATTTACAGACCTCAAATAGGAGAAATCAATGCAGTACCTAGCTGACGCAGCAACCACTTGGGTTCCACCATTCCCAACCGTAGTTTTCGGCATCATCGCCATGTCAATTTTCATCCTCATGGGTTTTGTTACCTGGTCTTACCGCGACGTATCGAACCGTCACGAGCACCACTCAAATGACTCGAAGGGTCACCACTAAACCGCAATTGCGGTAGGTATTTCCCATGACTCGTCTTGGCGTAATGGGTGGTACCTTCGACCCGATTCACCATGGTCACCTCGTTGCTGCCAGCGAGGTGGCTTCGGCTTTTAATCTAGACGGCGTGCTGTTCGTCCCAACCGGAACCCCTTGGCAAAAAGATAAGGTCACCGACGGAGAACACCGCTACCTAATGTCCGTCATCGCCACCGCATCGAACCCAAGGTTTACCGTTTCTCGAGTCGACATCGACCGCGAAGGCCCAACCTATACCGTCGACACACTGCGCGACATTCAAAAGGCTTACCCCGATGCTGAGCTGTTCTTCATCACCGGAGCAGACGCTGTCAAGCAAATGCTGGAGTGGAAAGATCACGAGCAACTCTGGCCTCTGGCACACTTCGTGGCAGTCACCCGACCTGGTCACAAACTAGAACTACCACCTGCGCCAAAGGGCGCAATTAGCATCCTAGAAATCCCGGCTCTAGCGATTTCTTCCACCGACATTCGAGCCCGCGTGGTTGAAGGGGAACCTGTTTGGTATCTGGTGCCCGATGGCGTGGTTCAATATATTGGTAAGCACAAGCTTTATCAGGTAAAACAATGACCAACGACGCAGACTACGAACTCTGGGCCGCCATGATGGCCGACGACGAAGAGCCGACAGCTGCACCCGTCACACTACCTACTCCACCGGTTGTGTTGCCTACCGCTCCAGTGATCATTGCTGAACCAGAGCCTGCGGTTGTAGATCTTCCTGAGACTTATGACATCGAAGAGCCAATTTCTACTACCGAGCCGGAAACCGATGTCGCCGTCGAAGAAAATCCTTATGAATTTTCAGAGCTTGCTCACTCGGTTATCGACGATACCGAAGAGTTCCCTAACCAGCTCTTCAAGGAACCTCAAACCAACCAGATCACAATCCCTGAGATCCCAGACGCTCTGAACTCCGAGATCGTTATCGATTCTGGGGAAGTTCTAAAAACCGGAGCCATCGACATCCCGCTTGGCACCAACACTGGAAGCATCGAAATCATCACCGGAACCGTAGAGTCCGTGGACGAAGATGCTATTGCTCAAGACATGGGTTCTGAAACCACCGGAGGAATCCCTCCGATCCGTGCCAAGACGGTGATGAACTCGAGCGCCAAGGTTGGAGTGCTACCAATCAAGAACCGACGCAGCGAGGGCCAGGTCATCATTCTGGCCACCACTTCGCTTCTACTAATAACCTTGGGTGCTCTAGTAATTGCCGCCTACTGGTTCAAACTAATCAACTAAGGAAATATGACCGCCACACCTGAAGCCATCAAGATTGCCAACCTCGCAGCAGCAGCTGCTTCCGACAAACTTGGTGACAACCTAGTTGCGCTTGACGTTAGCTCGGTCACTCCGCTGAACGACATCTACCTATGGGTATCCGGCAAGAACGAGCGCCAGGTGGCTGCCATTGCCGATGAGATTGAAGAGAAACTCTCTGAGATCGGCGTCGACGCACTACGCCGTGAAGGCAAAACGCTTAGCCGCTGGATCCTGCTCGACTTTGGCGACATCGCCGTTCACGTCATGCACGAAGAAGAGCGCATGTACTACACCCACGAACGACTATTCGGCGGCTGCCCAGCCATCCAACTTGCCACCCCTTAGGTTTGTAGTAAAGTAGAGAAGTTGCCTGGCAACAATCCGGGCCTGTGGCGCAGCTGGTAGCGCACCTGCATGGCATGCAGGGGGTCAGGGGTTCAAGTCCCCTCAGGTCCACCAAAAAAAAAGACACTCGAGAAATCGGGTGTCTTTTTGTTTAACTTTCATCCAACTTGTTTGTATATTGAATTTACGATTTCTTAACAGGAGGTTAACATTAAGTATTCAAACCCCGCGCGCATAGTAGCGGCGCTACTGCTCACAATTTCAATGACGACTGCTGCAAATGCTGCAGATTCGACGTCTGACGATGTGTACCAGCGGATGAATGAGCTCGGTGTCGCTACTGAATATCAGGATTCTCTGGCAGATCTGATTCGCACCGGAGGTGTTCCTTTGTCAAACATTGAAGGTTCAGTGCCAGTTTCAGTGAGTTCTTACATCCAGTCCAATTGGTCAATCGAGAAGTCAATATTTGCAGATGGATCTGTGTCAGTAATTAAAAGCGAACTTCCACAGAGTCCACTTTTGCGAGGGCTTTCGGGGTGTAAAGTCCAAAGTGGCACTGGATTCAAAAACTATAACGGTTGCCTCATCTCGAACAATACAATTACGACGTATTTCGGATTCAAAGCTGACTATGTGACTGTTCTCACTGCACGGGATTGGATTAGCAGCATTTATGACGAATTTGTACACTGCTACTTTGGGTCTTGCTCAGATTACAAATTTGTCTTGAGTAAAAAATATGAAGATGCTTCTGGTCCAGCCACGGCGAAACTTTCGACAATCTTTGTTTCTGCCACTGGCCTGATTTCATCAACAACATCCATCGCGCTCCAAGTGGGAAATGATTTGGGCAAGGTGGTCGTCAAGTGATCTCCGAAACTCTTCAATTTGATTTACTGAGAGGAATTCTGTTCTTTGCATTGGCAGTCGCGGCTTCTTCGGTGCCGGCAATCCTCTTTGTTTTACTACATAGGATTTCCAAGAAATTAGACCAAGTGCTGGAATCGCTTAATAAGTGAACGGAAGCTGAGAAGGACACTCGAGAAATCGAGTGTCTTTCTGTTTTAGCAGCAGTGTTTTGCGTCGATTTCCTGCACCTTACCAACCCGGCGGGCATACTTCTCTTCGGTGAGCCCCATCCACTCAGTAGTCATCCAAACCTTGACGATTTCTAGGGCGATTGCTTCGCCGATGATCTTGCCACCGATGCAGAGCACATTCGTGTCTGAGTGGCTTCTGGCTAGCTCGGCGCAGAATGGGTCTTGGCAGACGGCCGCGAAAACGCCTTTGACCTTGTTGGCAATCATCGCTGAGCCGTAGCCAACGCCGTCTACGAAGATGCCGCGGTTGCATTCCCCGTTAGAGACTGCAAGGGCGGCAGGGTAGACGTAGTCGGGGAGATCCGCTGCGTCTGAGGTGTGGGTGCCAAAGTCTTGGACGGTGTGACCCATGGTTTCAAGCAGTTTTGCGATGGTTTTCTTGAGTTCAAGGCCGGCGTGGTCTGATGCCATTGCGATTTTCATGATTCGTCCAATCTGAAGCGTTTGATTTTGCTTGTGAATCCTGCTTCGAGGGTCAGGTTTTTGGGTTTAGTTCCGAGATGCTCCGCTAGGAGTTTAAGTACTGCCTCATTTGCTTTGCCGTCGACTGCTCGTTCGGGTACGAAGACCGTAAGTGTGCCTTCGATTTCTTCAACCAGTGGCCCTTTCTTGGAGCCAGGTTTTACCTGAACGGTGATTCGCATGTTTCAAACTTAGACTTAGGGGTATGACTTACCGCGGATACACTCGTGACCAAATTGCTGGATTTATTGACCACACCGTTTTGAAGCCGGCCGCTTCTGCAGATGACATTCGTGCTGCGGTCGCGGTTGCAATCGAGGCGAAGGTGGCAGCTGTTTGCTTCCGTCCATCAGACATGGTACTGGCTAAGGAACTATTGGGCGATTCCGAGGTGGGCTTGGCTACCGTGGTTGGATTCCCTCACGGCACCAACGAGTCTTATGTGAAGGCCTTTGAGACGTCGCTGGCGGTTGCTCAAGGCGCTAACGAGATCGACATGGTTATTCACATCGGTCACCTGATTGAGGGCCGTGACGGCCTGGTTCTTGAGGACATCAAGGCTGTGGTTGAGGCGGCTGATTTGGCTCTTGTGAAAGTGATTCTGGAGACTTCTGAACTTACCGATGAGCAGATTGTTCGTGCTTGCGAGTTGTCTCGTGAAGCTGGAGCTGGTTATGTGAAGACTTCGACTGGTTTTGCTTCTGGTGGCGCTAACGCTCATGTGGTTTCGTTGATGGCTAAGACGGTTCCTGAGCTTGGAGTGAAGGCTTCCGGGGGAGTGCGCACACTTGACCAGTTGATCGACATGGTTGAGGCTGGCGCTACTCGCGTGGGTGCTTCTGGTACTGCCGCAATCCTTGCGGAATTCGACGCCAAGTAGTTGGAATAGTTTTAGTAAAGGTGTGCTTTACTTAAGTTATGAGTGAAAAGCAACCGGTACTTTACATTTCCCACGGAGCCCCTCCGCTTTTGGATGATGAGCTTTGGATGACCCAGTTGGCCAAGTGGTCGGCTGCGGTTGGTAAGCCGCGAGGCATCGTCATCGTCTCTGCTCACTGGGAGTCTGCTCCGATTTCGATTACCTCCACCGCTGCGAACACTCCATTGATTTATGACTTCGGCGGTTTTGCTCCGAAGTTCTACAACATGAAGTACGACACCCCGGATGCCGGTTGGTTGGGCGATCTGGTTGCCTCGATGATGCCGGATAACGAGCCGCTGCATCGTCACGCTTCGCGTGGTTTAGACCACGGGGCATGGGTTCCGCTGAAGGTTATGTATCCCGATGCCGACATCCCGGTGATTCAGCTTTCGATGCCAACCCACGACCCGGTGAAGCTCATGGAGATCGGTGCTCGCTTGAAGCCACTGCGTGACATGGGTGTTTTGATCATTGGCTCTGGGTTCCTGACCCACGGTCTTCCGTTCATTCGCGATTGGCGTGTAAACGCCGAGCCACCAACCTGGTCAGCGGAGTTCGACGCTTGGTCGGTTGAGGCGATGATGAAGGGTGATGTTGATTCGTTGATCAACTACAAGACCAAGGCTCCTGGGATGCCATACGCGCACCCAACCGTGGAGCACTTCACGCCACTGTTTATTACCCTTGGCGCTGCTACTAACCCTGAAACTCCGGTTGATCAGAAGATCGCAGGATATTTCATGGGGCTTTCCAAGCGTTCAATCCAGGCTGCCTAGCCGGCCTTCTGCTGGTTTAGCCACTGGTTCCAGAGCTCTCTCAGGCTCCAGGCGTTTTCGGCCATAATCGATACTCCGTTGACTCCGGTTCGTCTGGTCTTGCCTGCGATAAGGAGAAGTGTGGTGTTGAAGAGAATTCCGCTGGTTCGTTCTTGGGCTTCGTCGAAGAAGGTGGCGTCTGCGGTTCCGTGACCGTCGTCCAGGCTAATAAACACCACGCGTTTACCCGAGCGCATCGGGGGAGTTTGGGTGGCCACTCGCACGCCTGCGATGAGCACATCAGATTTGTTTCTAAGGCCCACCAGCTCGTTAGAGTGAACCACACCCATGGCATCGAGCATTGGGCGGAATTGTTCTATCTGATGTTCGGTGACATCCATTTTCAGGATCTCTAGTTCGGCCTGAAGTTTCTCTTCCTTGCTGAGGTCAACGGTTCTCGGCAGGTGTTCCTTGAGGTCAAAGACGAAGCTTGTCTGATTCGGGTCGTCTTTCGGTCTGGTCTTTAGAAGGTTTAGTTCCTTGACGCGTTGCATCACATCGCCGCGATGGTGGCCGGAGGCCTGAGCCAATTCGTCCAAGGCTCCAACCAGGGCGAGGTTGTTTAGGGTTTTGCGAGAAGGTTTGGCGCGAAGGTAGAAATCGGCAATCGATTCGTATGGCTGGTGTTCGATGATTCGCTGAACCTCTGGCTCGCTGATTCCCTTGACATCGGTGAGAGCCATGCGGACACCGAAATCTGGGGTGTGAGGAATCTGTTGAACCAAGAATTCGTCTTTGGAATGGTTGACGTCGATTGGTAGTAGTTTTACCCCGAGGCGCCTGGCCTCTGCCAGCAGGAGCCTTCTCGGGTACATGCCGGGGTCGTGGGTTAGTAGGCCGGCAATGAACTCGGTGGGGAAATGGGTTTTGAGCCAAGCGCTTTGGTAGGTGGGTAGAGCGAATGCGGCTCCGTGAGCCTTGCAGAAACCGAAGCTAGAGAAGCTGGCCAGAATCTCCCAAACTTTCTCGATGGTCTGGCGGTCGTAGCCACGATTCGTTGCCTGGGTTTTGAAGAAGCGTTCCACGCTCTGGGCAACTCTCGGGTCTTCTAGGCTGCGACGGAATTCGTCTGCTTTGGCAAGGCCGCAGCCGGTCATCTTGTCGAAGATGCGCAGCACGTGTTCGTGGAAGATCACCACTCCGAAGGTCTCCTGCAGGATCGGTTTCAGATCCGGATGAAGGTATTCTGCCTTGGCGAAACCGTGGCGTCCGTCGAGGTAGGGGGCAATCATGTTGCCCTTCATTGGGCCAGGGCGGAACAGTGAGATTTGAATGGTGAGGTCGTTGAACTCGGTTGGCTGGTGTTTACCGGTTAGTTCTCTCTGACCGGGGCTTTCGATTTGGAAGATGCCGAGAGTATTCGTGGTTCGAATCAACTCGAAGGTGGCGGGGTCGTCTTTCGGTATGTCGTCGAGTTCGATGTGCTGCTTGGTGGTTTTTTCAATCTCGCGGATGGCATAGGCCATGGCACTCTGCATTCTTACGCCTAAGACATCTAGTTTGAGCATGCCCATCGGGTCCATGTCGTCTTTGTCGAACTGGCTCATAGGTAAACCCATACCGCTCGGTTCGATTGGGGTGAGGTTTAGCAGGTTGCCATCGCCGAGGATGACGCCGCACGGGTGCATCGAGATGTGGCGGGGAAGCCGGTCGAGGCGTTCGGTGATATCGACCAGCAGGTTCATCTTGCGGTCTTCTTCTAGGGCTTTGCTGAACTTCGCTAATTCCGGTTTAGTTTCGGTGGCCGCTCGAAAACTTCTGGCGCTGAATCGCCACATGTTCTTGGCGATGTCGTCGATTTCTTCGTCGTCCATGCCGAGAGCGAGCCCAGAGTCTCGCATGGCACCTCGTCCGCGGTAGGTCGACTGCATCGAGAGCAGGGTCACTCGCTGGCTTCCATAGCGTTTGAAGATGGCTCGATAGATATCGTGACGCCTTGCCGATTCAACGTCGATGTCGATGTCGGGAAGGCTGGAGCGTTCGGTGGAGAGGAAGCGTTCGAAGAGTAGGTCGTGTTCGATCGGGTCAACGCCGCTGATGCCGAGCAGGTAGTTGGTTAGGGACCCGGCGCCCGAGCCTCTGGCTGCAATTCGGATGCGCATGTCTCGAATCATTTGGGCCACATCGGCAACGGTTAGAAAGTAGGTTGCAAAGCCCAGCTGGTTGATGGTAATCAGCTCCTTGCTGAGTCGGTGCTTCACCTCCAGCAGTTTCTTCTCTCTGGCGTTCGGGTAGCGCCAGTCGATGGCGGCGTGGGCTTTTTGCCAGAGCACCTCGAACGGATTGCCTTCGATGCCGAGCAGCGCTTTCTCCGGAGTCTTCGGCTTACCCCAGTCGCAGTCTTTTACCGGGTTTAGGGAGCAGGCTTCGGCGAGTTTTTGGGTGGTGTCCAGAAGTTTTCTGGCGCGGGGTTTCTCTTCGGCGATTTCCTCGGCCAGTTTCTCCATCAGCTTCTGCGGCTTAAGCCAGGCTTGAGCATTTGGTTGGGGCGTGAATTCTCCGAGCGGTTCAAGGTGTCTGGCGGCATCGAGGACGTCGGCGGTCAGGGCGTCATCCGGTTCGAGATAGCGAACCGAGTTGGTCAGCACTGCGGGGATGCCGAGATTGTCTGCCAGTTGCAGCATGCGTCTGGCTTGAACCAGCGAGTAGGGGGTGCCTGGTTCGGTGAGGTGGGTGGTGATTTCAACCGCGAGTGAACCTCGGTGGGGAAGTGCTTTACGCCAGGCAACCAGGCTGGCTGCTGCGGTTACCCGATCTTCGGCCAGGACGGCGGTGCCGAAGTCGCTGTCTGGCCCGAGCAGCACGGTTGCCACCGCGAGGGAGTCGCGGGTGGCGAGTGTGGATAGGTCGCTAAGTTTTATGCCGGCTTCTTTTTGCTTGGTCTGGTTGGCTTTGGAGACGATCTGGCAAAGCGCACTCCAGCCGAGCCCGCCGTCTGAGCCGTGAGCCAGAATGACGCAACGGGCCAGCTTGGCACCTTCGTCGTTCAAGATATTCAGGCTCACTCCGACGATTGGGGTTAGGCCCAGCTTGAGGCAGGCGCCAATGTGCTTGACGGCTCCGTAGAGGCCGTTTCGGTCGGTAATGGCAGCGTGAGTGCCACCCCTGGCTGCGGTGGCTTCAGCGAGGAGTTCGGGGCGAGTGACCCCGTAGTGCCCTGAGAAGGCGGAGGCCACGTGCAGGTGGGGGAAGGTCATGGGTAAACCAGCACCAACCTCCAGTCGTTCGAGTTCACGCTGTGCAGTAGTTCGTACTGCTGGCAGGTGTGCTTCGCTAGGTCGCTGGCGAGTAGACGCCACATCTCGACCTCGATCACGTCGACGCCGATGCCGCGCTGCACCCTGGCGGCTTCTTTCCACCACTGACGACGGGCAAACCAGCGAGTTGGCTTATTGGCAACCAAGAAGTTGCCGTCCCGCCACTTGAAGCCGATTGGTTCACCTTCACCGTTGACCACCATGGCGACCGGTTCGTTGATTTGATTCACTATTACACCTCCCGAAGTATTCGAACATTTGTTCGAATATCAAGAGTGTATGAAGGGGCTACGACATTGCAAATCGGCTACGGCGTGTCGCCTAAATTGATTTGATTAGCGACGGGTCGTTGATGCGGACCTTGCCAACATCCTGGCCAACCGGCTGGAATAAGACCTCTTGCATCACGTCGTCCGAGCCTTCCGCGATGGCTTCCAGAAGTGATTCCTCACCCTCGATGTGAGGGTCAATCCAGGCTTCAAAAGTCTCTGGCGTTAGTAGCACCGGGTTGCGATCGTGAATGTGGGCAAGCTCTGGAGCGGTGTGCTTGGTGAGCGTGGTTGCCGAGAGCAGCCACTTGCCATCGGCAGGGTTCTTCCACCACTCGTAGAGGCCGGCTAGGGCAAACATGCCGTCTTCTCCCGCGTGAATGTAGAACGGCTGTTTGGTGCCGTCGGGCTTCACCTGCCACTCGTAGTAACCGCTGGCAGGAATCACGCACCGACGACGAACCACCGAGTCTTTGAAGGAAGGCTTTTCTAGGATGCTTTCGATGCGACCGTTGATTAGGGGAGCGCCATCTACCGCCTTTGCCCAGCGCGGAACCAGACCCCAGCGAGCGGCATGGATCTCGCGGTGTAGTTCGCCAATCGGTGAACCGTCCGCAGCTTTCTCGAACGAGCGGTCCACGATGATGGCGATGTCTTGGGTTGGGGCAACGTTGTAACTGATACCTGGAACGTCACCGACGATCTCGTCCGCTTCAAAAATGGTGAGGATTTCACCCACGGTTTTAGCCACTACAAAACGTCCGCACATGTCTCTAGATTAGACCCTTGAAAAATCGTTAGGAAGCGAACGAAGTTAGGTTTACCTTTGTAGATTTTTTTCAAACCTGAGAGAAGACTGAGAGTGAACGGGATGAGAGACCGTTCAGAAAGGTGCGATTTTGTCTACGTTAGACCTATCGCGATGGCAGTTCGGACTTACCACTGTCTATCACTTCCTATTCGTTCCAATCACCATCGGTATGGTGCTCTTGGTAGCGATCCTGCAAACAATCTGGACCAGAACCGGTGACGAGAAGTTCCTTCGCCTCACCAAGTTTTTTGGAAAAGTATTCCTAATCAACTTCGCCATGGGTGTGGTTACCGGAATCGTCCAGGAATTCCAGTTCGGAATGAACTGGTCCGATTACTCGCGATTCGTGGGAGACATCTTCGGAGCTCCGCTCGCTATGGAAGGCCTGTTGGCATTCTTCTTTGAATCCACATTCATCGGACTCTGGATTTTTGGTTGGGGACGCCTCTCAAAGAAGGTTCACCTAGCAACCATCTGGATCACCGTTCTCGGTGTTTGGCTTTCCGCTTACTTCATCCTGGCTGCTAACTCGTTTATGCAGAACCCAGTTGGCTTCGAAATCAACGAGGCTAAGAACCGTGCCGAGCTTACCGACATCGGAGCAGTGCTAACTAACCTAGTTGCGCTGAACCAGTTCCCTCACACGATCACCGCTTCAATCATGACCGCGGGTGCCGTCCTAGTTGGAATTTCCGCTTACCACCTAAAGCGCAAGCAGTACATTTCATCGATGATGACCTCGTTGAAGCTTGGTCTTTGGACTGTACTTGCCGGTGGATTCGGAACCTTGCTATCTGGCGACGGTCTAGGTCTAGCAATGGTTAAGACTCAGCCGATGAAGATGGCTGCTGCTGAAGCACTTTACGAAACCAGTAAAAATGCATCGTTTTCGATCTTTACCTGGGGAACTCCGGATGGACATTCAGAATTGTTCTCGATCCGTATCCCTAATCTGCTTTCGTTCCTATCGACCCACACTTGGGATGGTCAGGTAGAAGGTCTCAATGACCTACAGACTCAGTACGTCAGCCTGTTTGGCCCAGGTGACTACATGCCGATCATTTGGCTAACCTACTGGTCGTTCCGTTGGATGATCGGTCTGGGAGCCTTGGCAATGTTGATTGCCGTGGTTGGACTATGGCTAACCCGTAAGGGAAACATCGACCTCAAGAAATGGCAGTGGAACACCGCCATTTGGATGTCGCCGATGCCACTGCTGGCAATTGCAGTTGGTTGGATGTTTACCGAGATGGGCCGTCAGCCTTGGATCGTATTCAAACTCATGAAAACCGCAGACGGTGTTTCACCGGGTGTCTCCGCGAGTGACGTTTTGATTTCGCTAATTGTCTTCACGCTGCTTTATGGCGTGCTCGCAGTGGTCGAATTCAAGCTACTCATGAAGGCTGTCAAGCAGGGCCCTAACGACGACCTGATTGCAGAAAACAAAGACGCCGACAAGCTAAGCGTTGCTTACTAAGAATCGAGGACAAAGAAAATGCAACTAAATGAAATCTGGTTCCTAGTAGTAGGAGTCCTGTTTATCGGTTACTTCGTCCTTGATGGATTCGACTTCGGCGTTGGAATGGCCCTGCCTTTCGTTAGTCGCGATGACATCGATCGTCGAGTGGTAATCAACACCATAGGTCCGGTTTGGGACATGAATGAAACCTGGGTGCTGGTAGCTGGGGCAAGCCTATTTGCTGCTTTCCCTGAGTGGTATGCATCGCTGTTCAGCGGTTTCTACCTAGCGCTACTTCTGATGTTGGCTGCCTTGATCGCTCGTGGCGTGGCATTCGAATATCGCGGCAAGGGTGAAACCCAGAAGTGGAAGAACACCTTCGACTGGATGATCATCATCGGCTCGGCAGTCCCAGCTTTGCTCTGGGGAACCGCATTCAGCAACATCGTTCAGGGTGTTCCGCTAAACGAGCAGCACATCTTCACCGGTAACCTACTCACCCTGCTAAACCCTTACGGTTTGCTCGGTGGCTTGGTTACCCTGACTCTGTTCTTCACCTACGGTTTGGTGTTCATCACCTTGAAGACCGAGGGTGACGTGCGTGATCGTGCTCGTGCACTAGCCACCAAGGTTGGAGCTGTAGCGACCTTGCTTGCAGCAGGATTCCTAACTTGGACCTTGTTTGCACACTTCAGCTGGCTAGGGCTAGCTCTAAGTGCTGTGGCAGCGGTTGCGCTCATTACGGCGCTACTGCTAAACCACCTAGGACGTGACGGCTGGTCATTCACAATGTTGGTGATTACAGTTATGACTGCGGTCGGCTCGCTCTTTGCCGCACTGTTCCCAAACGTGTTGCCTTCGACGACCGATGAGGCATTCTCGTTGACGATTCAGAACGCATCTTCGAGTCAGTACACTCTTACGGTAATGAGTTGGGTAGCGGTCTTCTGTCTACCACTCGTGCTTGCCTACCAGGCATGGACCTACTGGGTGTTCTCGAAGCGTGTTAGCCGCAAGAACATTCCGGCAAACGCGCACTAGGAGTAAACCATCAAGCCACTAGACCGTCGGCTAATCACCCGAGTTCGGGTGGTTCGTCGATGGTTGGTGGTTTTGGTTGGGCTAGGGCTAGTCGGAAGCGCAGCTTCCGTGGCCCTAGCCTTTTCCATTTCTAACTTCATTGCCGAAACGGCCGCCGGCAAGGTATTCAGTGTCTCCTTGGTTCCGCTGTTCTTGACGGGTGCGGCAACCAAAGTGGCTGTTTCGTATTTTCAAGAGTTGTATGCCACGAAAGTCAGCGTTGAAGTCAAAATGCAACTCCGTAAAGAACTCCTCGCGCAGGAGTTCGTGCGTGGCGATGTTTCACCATCCGAGTTAGTCATTCTCGCTACCAGGGGGCTGGATGCATTGGATGCCTACTTCGGCAAGTTCTTACCTCAGTTCGTGTACGCCATTTTGGTTACGCCAATCACCGTTGCCGTTTTCTTCCTAGTGGATCCGTTGAGTTCAATCATCCTGGTTTTCACAATTCCTTTGATTCCGCTATTCATGGTTTTCATCGGCCGAGCAACTCAAGCCGAGCAGGAGCGACAGTTTGATTCGCTGACTCGACTCGGTAAGCATTTCCATGAAGTGGTTAGGGGATTGGCAACTCTTAAACTTTTTAATCGCACCGATTATCAGAGCAAGGTCCTAGGAGACGTTTCGGAAAACTTGCGAGCGAGAACCATGAAGGTTTTACGGATCTCTTTCCTTTCTGGGTTCGCACTTGAATTGGCAGCATCGCTCTCGGTAGCTCTGCTAGCGGTGACCATCGGTTTCCGTCTACTAGAAGGCCAAATCGCCTTCTTTGTAGCCATGTTTTTGCTGATGATGGCACCAGACGCATATCTTCCGATTCGTACCATCGGAGCCAACTACCACGCCTCCTCCGAGGGAATTGCAGCAGCGAGTCGAATCCTTGACCTGCTGGAGTCGAATCCTTCAGACGCCTTACCGGCAAGGCTTCCAGCAGCTGGATTTGAAGTCTGGATAGGTCCCTCAGGTTCTGGTAAAACCCGCAAGATGGAACAGCTAGCTTTTGGACCCGAAATGGAGGCAGTGGCTTGGATGCCTCAAGAGGCGACACTGCTTGCCGGATCCGTGAGGAGCAACATTGTCGGAGATTCGCTCGATTCCGAAAGTTTAGGCTGGGCCACTCGAATGGCGGCGTTGGATGACGTTTCATTAGAAATCGAAATCGATGACTATGGACGTGGACTTTCCGGTGGTCAAGCGCAACGTGTAAGTCTTGCCAGGGCTCTGTACCGACTCAAGTCTCATAGCCTAGGTGTTTTACTTCTGGACGAGCCGACCTCGTCAATCGATATGGAACGATCAACCGCAATTTGGAACAACCTGCGAGAAATCGCCGGTTCGGGTGTTGCGGTGAGCGTTATCACGCATCAAATTGAACTAATTCAGCCATCGGATCGAGTTGTAAATGTATAAGGCTCGCTTTGTTTTTGGCTGGTTTATTTCTGGTTTACAGTCTCTGAGTTCTTTGGCGCTCTTGGCGACATCTTCGTGGCTTCTGTCGCGAGCGGCGCAACAGCCATCTGTAATGTACCTCTCAATCGCAGTAGTGGGTGTTCGCGCGTTCGCATTGAGTAAAGCGTTTTTCCGGTATTCCGAGCGCCTGGTTCTGCACGACGCAACATTTAGAAAGGCAACCAAGTTGCGCGTTGCCATTTACGAGTCGCTGGTCAAACGCGCCCCGATTGGTCTTCGTGATACCAAGCTTGGCTCTTTGATTAGCAGTCTGGTAGACGACGTAGACGAAATCCAGAATCTCGATCTAAGGTACCGGCCGGCACTGATTCAGGCTGTGGCCACAACACTTGCAACGTTGATTCTGTTTAGTTGGCTTACTCCGAATTTGGCAATTTGGATGGCTATTTGCTTGGTAACTGTTTTCGCGGCAACCTACTCGCTGTCCGTCGTCGCCGCAAAAAAGACCACCGGAGGCATTTCGGTTCGTCGAAATGAAATGGCGGTCGAAGTTCAAAGATTCGTTGAGAAGAATCGAGTTCTCAAAACCTACGGCTGGAATCAAAGAAGTTCCGACCGAATTGAATCTTCGGCTGTGAAACTCGGTGAATTGGAGCTTGATGCCGCGCGGTTCGGCGGAATGTTGCAGTCGGTTTTGCAACTATTCCTCTTCGGAAGCGTAGTCGTTGCCGCCTTTATTGCTCACGCCTCGGGTGCGCTCCTGCCACCAGAACAAATAGCCGTCCTGGTGCTCATTCCATTGGCATTGTTTGAGTATCTGATGGGGTTGCCCGCAGCACTTCAGGCTCGGAAGAAGGCCGAAATTGCAGCTAGAAGAGTTGAAGATCTAATGCAATCGGAAGTTCCGCCACATTTACAGGTTTCCGGCTCGCAGGAAATGGCTAGGTTCTCCGAGCTACAGTTCATCGGCGCGTGTGCTACGTATCCAAGTGGTCGTGAAGTGGAACTACCCGATTTTGAACTCAGAGCAGGTGGGTCGGTGTCGATTGTCGGTCCGTCCGGTGCTGGTAAATCCACAATCGCCAACATCTTGGTTCAATTTCTCGCGGTCTCAAATGGAATTGTTCTCTTGAACGGCAAGCCAATCGGAGATTACGAGCAAGCCTCGTTGAGATCGGAGGTCGGTCTGTTAACCCAGAACGCCGAAGTTCTATCAGGAACCATAAGGGCAAATTTGGCACTCGCTGCGCCCGATGCAACCGAAGAAGAATTCAAGAAAATACTCGAATTGGTGCATCTCTGGCCGATGCTCGATGCTCGTGAAGGTCTTGATACCGAGGTAGGCAGCGCTGGTTCTAACCTAAGTGGTGGCGAGGCACAGAGGCTCAGCATGGCAAGAAATTTGCTGGCAGAGAAGAGTTTGTTGATCTTGGACGAACCAACCTCATCGGTCGAGCCAGCTCTAGCTAAAGAACTTTTAAGCAACCTGTTGAATGCTGCCCAGGAGAGTGGAGTGGCAATCATCTTGATCACCCACGACTCAGAGATTGCTGTACTAGCGCAAGAACGAGTCCAGGTCACGACTCATTAGCTTCATTCTTCGCTGGAATGATTCGAGGTGTTGCTGTTCGCCTACCTCGCCATCAAGGTTTAGCCAAGCGACAACCGGGCGAATGCCGGTGAAAGAACTGAGGACCCAGATCTCGTGACCGATTAGGTCCTGCGGCTTCACGTGAGCGGTTGCTGTTTCGAAGCCAGCCTGCGCTGCAATCTCAAATACGTCTAAGCGGGTGACGCTAGGTAGCCACTTGGTTTCGTGGTTTGGGCCATAGAGAATGTCGCCCTGCCACCAAACCAGGCTGGAGAGTGCGCCCTCGATAACGTAACCGGCATCATCGAGGATGATGGCTTCATCGGCACCGTGAAGGTTTGCTTTTCTGCGGAGAGATGCTCCGAAAGCGAGGTCGGGGCCTTTGGTGGTCGGATCGATTCGATCGTCACCGGCGTCAGCCGACCAAAGCTTCACACGCTGTTCGTAGTCGAGGCCGGTTCGAATTCTGACCACAAGTTGGTCGTCGGTGGTGAGTTCGATTCGGGGGAACCAATGGCCCTCGTGAGGGATCAGCCTAATGACCTGATTCCAGAAGTGTCGAAGATCCTGTCTAGTGAGTTTGGCTGCGGAATTCTCGAAACGTTCGATGTGTTTATCGAGCGAGCGAACGCGTCCGTCGATGACTAGAAATGAGTCGGCAACCCTAGGGTTTGCGTCAATGCTTTCAACAGAAACGAAAATGCCGTCATTGAAGACATAAATCTGCTCTTCCAAGACGGGCTCCTCGCTGGTAGTTCTTTCCGTCTAATCTAGTGATAGTCAAGCGATAGAAAGTTCCATGCGTCTTCATGTTGAGAAAATCCGCGGTTGGGTAACACCCGCCGACGCTTTCATCGCACTCTACAGCGAGACCGAAAACAGCTTCTGGCTGGATCGCGAACATAACCCAGAGAGCCGTTTCAGTGTTATCGGCTCTGGCGTTCCGGTGCACGTAGATTCGATTTCGGCGCTACAGGAAGAACTTGATGAATATCCTGAGCTTGAACTCCCATTTGCCTTTCGGCCAGGGTTGGTTGGAATTATTAGCTACGACCACGCCCGTCCGTCGATGCTCAGAGTTGGCAGCGCTTTGGTCTTCGATCACGAACGAAAAACCCTGCACTTCATCGCCAAAACAGATTCCGAAGCCAAATTCAAGAATTGGCTAGATGCGGCATTGCTGCGAATCGGGTTGATTGGTGGAGAACAGCTGAAGTACTTGCATGCCAAGCCGGGGCCACAGATTTCCGAGGTGATTCCGCGTCACAGAGACAGCGAATATTTGGCACTGATTGAACGAGTCAAAGAGCACATTGCCGCGGGGGATGTCTATCAGCTTTGCCTAACCAATGAACTGCAGCTGGTCGGTAGAGCAGACCCTCTATCAACGTTCTTGGCATTGAGGTCAGAAAATCCGGCACCGTACGCCACCTTCTTGAGGATGGGTAATCGCGTACTCGTTTCCAGTTCCCCCGAGCAGTTCCTGAAGGTTGATCGCTCCGGACGGGTTTCGTCCAAGCCAATCAAGGGAACCAGACGTCGAGATGTCGACCCTGTCACCGATGCCGAGATCGCAGCGGAATTGGCAGAGAACGTCAAAGAGCGTGCCGAGAACCTAATGATCGTTGACCTAATGCGAAACGATCTCTCTCGAGTGTGCGACCCCGACTCGGTCACGGTCGACAAGTTATTTGATGTCGAAAGCTATCAAACGGTACACCAGTTGGTAAGTACGGTTTCTGGGCAACTGCTGCCCGGTTTCAGTGCCCTGAATGCTCTGGAAGCCGCCTTCCCAGGGGGCTCGATGACCGGAGCGCCAAAACCTAAGGCAATCGAACTGATTGGTGAGCTGGAGGGCGGCCCTCGAGGCATTTACTCCGGTGTTGCCGGCTACATCGGCGACGACGGCTCGGCCGAATTCGGAATGGTGATTCGCTCGCTGGTATTCGAAGGCGAGAAAATCACTTTGGGAGTTGGCGGTGGCATCACCATCGATAGCGATGCCGAAGCCGAACTAGCCGAAACCAAACTCAAGGCACAGGCGTTATTGCGAGCGCTTTTGGTAGCCTAGTAACTATTGTTCTTTCCCCAAAAAGTAAGTGATTTAGTTGTCTAACGAGCACGAGTACGACGTAACAGCCATCCAAGAGAAGTGGCTGCCAATTTGGGACGAGCTGAAGCCGTTCGATTCGAACAAGCCAGGCGACACTCGTCCGAAGAAGTATGTCCTCGACATGTTCCCATACCCTTCTGGAGACCTTCACATGGGCCACGCCGAAGCGTATGCGCTTGGCGATGTCATCGCTCGTTACTGGGCTCAAAAGGGCTACAACGTCTTGCACCCGATTGGTTGGGACTCCTTCGGTCTGCCAGCCGAAAACGCCGCAATCAAGCGTGGTCTAGACCCGAAGGGCTGGACCTACGACAACATCGCTCAGCAGCGTGCATCGATGCGTCGCTATGCCTGCTCCTTTGACTGGGACCGCGTGCTGGTCACATCTGATCCGATCTATTACCGCTGGAACCAGTGGCTATTCCTAGAGTTCTACAAGCGCGGTCTTGCCTACCGCAAGAACAGCGCTGTTAACTGGTGCCCAAGCTGCCAGACCGTACTAGCAAACGAGCAGGTGGTTCAAGGGCTTTGTGAGCGCTGCGACTCGGTGGTAACCAAAAAGGCTCTCACCCAGTGGTATTTCAAGGTCACCGACTACGCCGACCGCCTTCTTGACGATCTAGACACTCTTGAGGGCAACTGGCCTGGCAAGGTGCTCTCCATGCAGCGCAACTGGATTGGCCGATCATACGGAGCCGAGGTTGACTTCGAAATCGAAGGTCGCGCCGAGCCGGTCACCGTATACACCACCCGTCCAGACACTCTGTTTGGTGCCACTTTCATGGTTGTGGCAGTTGACTCGGCTTTGGCTTCTGAACTTGTTGAGGAATCCGAATCCGAAATTCACTCGGCATTCGACGCCTATCTCGAGCAGACCAAGAAGTCGAACGACATCGAGCGTCTCGCCACTGACCGTGAGAAGACCGGTGTATTCACCGGCCGTTATGCGATCAATCCGGTCAACGGCGAGCGCATTCCAATTTGGGCATCTGATTACGTCCTGGCTGACTACGGTACCGGTGCCATCATGGCGGTTCCAGCGCACGATGCTAGAGACGGCGAGTTCGCAGCAAAGTTTGACCTTCCGGTTCGCGTGGTTGTAGACAACCAGGACGACATCGCCGGCGACGGACCGCACCTGAATTCCGGTGAGTTCGATGGGCTTCACAAAGAGGAAGCCAGCGAAAAGATTGTCGCAATGCTTGAGGCTAAGGGTAAGGGCAAGAAGGCTAAGAACTTCCGCCTACGCGACTGGCTAATTTCACGTCAGCGCTACTGGGGCACTCCGATTCCAATCATCCACTGTGATTCCTGTGGCGAGGTTCCGGTTCCTGCCGACCAGCTGCCGGTAGAACTTCCTTCGGCAGAAGGTTTGGATCTGAAGCCGAAGGGTTCTTCGCCTCTTGGTGCCGCCGAAGATTGGGTGAACGTTGCTTGCCCAACCTGTGGCAAACCGGCCAAACGTGACTCCGACACAATGGACACCTTCGTCGACTCGTCCTGGTATTTCCTTCGCTATCTATCTCCAAAGAGTGAGACAGAGGCATTCCCGGTTGAAGCTGCGAAGGAGTGGGCACCGGTCGATCAGTATGTTGGTGGCGTAACGCACGCGATTCTTCACCTTCTTTACGCTCGTTTCTTCACGAAGGTTCTGCACGACATCGGCCTAATCGATTTCGAAGAACCGTTCACCCGCCTTCTGAACCAGGGAATGGTTCAGATGAACGGAAGTGCGATGTCGAAATCGCGCGGAAATCTGGTTCGTCTTAGCGATCAGCTAGGCGAACACGGTGTAGACGCGGTTCGTCTGACCATGGCTTTTGCTGGTCCTCCAGAGGACGACATCGACTGGGCAGATGTGTCACCGGCCGGTTCTGCTAAATTCTTGGCTCGCGCCTGGAGAGCGGCCAACGACGTGACCAGTGCACCGGGTGTTGATGTGACAACTGGAAACAAAGAACTTCGCAAGGCAACTCACAGCTTCCTACGCGATTTTGGTCCGCTAATTGAAGGCTTCAAATTCAACGTTGGCGTTGCCAAGCTAATGGAACTGGTAAACGCACTTCGCAAGGCGATCGACGGCGAGGCAGGTGGAGCTGATCCTGCGGTTCGCGAGGCTGCCGAAGTTGTTGCGGTGGGTCTTTCACTGTTTGCTCCATACACGGCTGAAGACATGTGGGAACTTCTAGGTCACAAGCCTGGTGTTGCCCTAGCCGGTCTACCTGCCGCAGATGAATCTTTACTGGTTGAAAGTTCCATCGTGGCTATCGTCCAGGTCGATGGAAAGCTACGTGACAAGTTCGAAGTTTCGGTTTCCATTACTGCCGATGAGCTGCGCGAAAAGGCACTGTCTTCCGATGCGGTCAAGCGTGCACTCGGGGATAGCGAGATTGCGAACATCATCGTGCGCGAGCCGAAGCTTGTGAGTATCGCCACAAAGTAATCCACAGATTCACTGTGGGGTGAATTTGCAAGTTGCCCCACGCCTAGTTTTGGTGTGTGGAATGGCTAAAAACTCAACTTGCGCTTGCCAAATCGGGTGAGCGTTCCGCGCGTAAAAAGCTAATCGTCACCGCTGTGCTTTTGGTCACGGTGCTGGTTCTTATTTTCACCGGCCAGAGTTCTAGCGAACCGGTGGTTGTAGCGGCTAAAACTAGTAAAGATGTCGCTTCAGTTGGCAGTGGTTACATCCATATTTCTGGTGCCGTGGTTCATCCTGGTGTTTACGCGATTGATAGCGGAGCGAGGCTATTCGAGATAATTGCGCTGGCCGGGGGGTTTACCAAATCAGCGGATCAAAGCAGTGTAAATCTGGCTCGCGTGGTCGTTGACGGCGAGCAAGTTTTGATCGCGAGCGATGGTGAACAGGCGGTTTCCGACTCGCTAATTCACATCAATCGGGCCACGGCAGCCGAACTCGATGTTTTACCCGGCATCGGGCCAACCCTGAGTCAACGAATTGTGGATTGGCGTGAAGCGAATGGGTCGTTTAAGTCGATTGAGGACCTTCGAAGTGTTGCCGGTATTGGCGATCGACTATTTGCTGGAATTCGCAACCTGGTTGTGTTGTGAAACTAAGTCGGCTGTATTTGCTGGTTTTGGCTGTTTGCCTAGTTTCTTCAAGTTACCTAATCCAGTCAACTATTTATAAACCCGCATCGACGAGTCAAGCAGCGGCAAACTATTCGCAGGTGAAGGTTCAAATTTGCGTAAACTCCAGCCATTCGAGGCAACTAGATGTTGCGGTTATTTCAGGAGAGCTTGCCAAAGGTTCAAAGGGACTAATTTCTGCCAGAGAAGATTTTGAAATTGGCGATTGCTTCAGCGCGAGAATTTCCCTTCGTCCTTCAAGTTATTTTGAACGATACACATTCAGAGGAAGCCTAAGAGAAGTAAGCGGACCGGTTAGACACGCTTCGCAACTCAAACTGGTGAATGAGATACGGGGTAATTTCAAGCAACTTCAAGGGGACCCCTCGAACCTAGTAGCTGGTCTTGCGGTTGGAATGGATGAGGGGCTGTCGGAAGAATTTGTGAAGTCTATGAAATTGACCGGTCTTACCCACCTGACCGCAGTTTCCGGGGCGAACTGCGCAATCGTCATCGGACTGGTTTGGGTTTTGCTGAGACGATTTCCAATTCATAAGACAGTTAGAACGGCAATTGCCCTAGTGGCCTTGAGTTGCTATGTGGTCCTGGTTGGCCCTCAGCCGAGTGTTCTCAGAGCGGCATTCATGATGGCCGTTGTCTTCGTTTCATTAGAACTAGGTAGGAGGGTCTGGCTGCCGAGAGCACTCGTTCTTGGCTCAGTCATTTTGCTGATTGTCGATCCATGGCTTCTCAGCGACTACGGGTTTTGGCTTTCGGCTCTGGCAACCTACGGGCTGGTTGCCCTGACCCCTAACATTTCCGAACACTTGGAAAACTGGTTACCCAAGCCGATTGCGCTGGTGTTGGCCGCAACGATTGCAGCGCAACTCTGGTGTATTCCGATTTTGGCATCGCTCCAGGGAGGGTTCACCACATATTCGGTTTTGGCAAACCTATTGGTCGAACCTCTGGTTGCGGTGATCACTGTGCTCGGTTTGGCCGCATCGATTTTTGGGGTCTTCATGCCAATTCTTTTTACACCCAGCATGACTATCGCAGGTTGGTTTGCGAGCTGGATAGTCTTTCTAGCTAAGAGTTTTTCGTCCTTGCCTGCCAATCTTTTACCTTTGCCATCAGGGCTGATTGGCAGTCTGATACTGATTGGTCTGGTTGCGGTCTATACATTTGGCGTTGTGAAACATCGAAGTTTTCTGGCTGTATTGCTTTGTGTATCTCTGGTTGCTGGTTGGGTTGTTGGTGGAGCACACAGGGCCATTGGCGACCTAAATTGGCCCCCGGCCGACTGGACAGTTAGTTCTTGCGATGTGGGGCAAGGAGATGCCACGGTAATCAAATCACGCGGTGAAATTGCTTTGGTTGACACCGGAAAAGATCCTGAGCTCATTGATCGGTGTCTGGATCGTCTGAAGATCCAGCAAATTGATTTGCTGGTGCTAACGCATTTCGATGCAGATCACGTGGCGGGCTTGGCAGGAGCTCTTCGAGGCCGGTCGGTTCTGACTTCATTGATAAGCAAATTCCCAGACGATCGCCCATTGGCAACTATAGACAGGGAACTTTTGGTTCGCGTTTCGAATAAGGTCATACCGGCCGACCTGAATCTATCGGGGGAGTTGGGCGCCTATCGTTGGCAGGTGATTAGCTCCCTAGGTGAGCAGGCCAGTACATCAAACGAGGGTTCACTCGGGATACTTTTTGAGTCTTCGACCCTAGCGATCTATACGCTTGCCGACCTAAATGAATTCGCTCAGTGCCAAATCCAATTGCAAAGGCCTTCAACCCCCGTGATAGTAAAAGTTTCTCACCACGGTTCTGCCGACCAGTGTCCAAAGCTTTACAACTCTCTAAGGCCAGACCTAGCGCTTATTTCCGTTGGAGCGGGTAATGCTTATGGGCACCCAACTAAGCGGGCGTTGGAACTACTTGAGAGTTCCGGAAGTAGTGTTTTTCGAACCGATGAATCGGGTTCGATTTCGATTTCACAGAATACTTCGACGCTGGGCCTAAGCGTCAGTCTCTCTGGGTAGGCTAGGCGTGTGAGTAACATAAAAATCATCGACTGGCGGGCTGCTAAGCCATCGCCACTGATGTTACTCAGTGGAGCCGAAACTTACTTCTCCGATGAAGTCATTCGTAGACTCAAAGACGTTTTGCGCAAGGAAAACCCTGGGCTAGAAATCTACGACCTTTCGGCTGCTGAATACGAGGGTAGCCAGTTGCTTGGAATGATTTCTCCATCGCTTTTTTCCGATCCAAAGCTGGTAATCATCCGCGACGTAGAACGCTGTACCGATGCGCTAATCGAGGATGGAAAACAGCTGACCATAGAAGACCTGGTGGATGTCACGCTAGTTCTACAACACTCAGGTACCACAGTCAGAGGCAAGGCGCTTCTTGAACACGTTCGCAGTCTCGCCGGTGCTGTTGAAGTCAACTGTTCAAAACTTCAGTACGACAAAGACAAAAGCGCTTTCGTTCAATCACATTTCGCAGAAGCCGGACGCAAGTTCTCCAGTGCGGCTGTGCAGTCTTTAGTTGAGGCGTTCAACACGGATATTTCTGAACTGGCTGCGGCCTGCGACCAATTGCTGGCCGACAGTTCAGAACTCATTGATGAAGCGTTGGTGGACAAGTATTTTGGTGGCCGCATGGAAGTGAACGCCACGAAGATTTTCAATGCGGCCAGTGAAGGCCGAGGGGGAGAAGCGCTTCTCTTACTTCGCCACGCTGTACAAACCGGTCAAGACGTAATCCCATTGCTCGCTGGGTTCGGGGCAAGGATTAGACAGATGGCCAGAATCCACTCCGATCCAAGAGTTACTCCGCAGTCGGCTGGTATGAATAGCTGGCAATTCAACCAGGCCAGGCAGGCAAGTAGCAGTTGGGACGACGAAGGATTGAGCCGAGCGCTTCGCCTGCTAGCCGATGCCGATGCCGCCGCAAAGGGCGGAGAGCGAGATTCTGTATATCGAACCGAGCAGCTACTGCTGTTGGTAGCCGCAAGAGGTAGAGCTTGAAAAAACAGCGTCATTGGTTGGCGCTGCTCACGGTTCTCGCTATCGCATTTGTCTTACGCCCGGCGGTTGCCCAAATCGGGCCGATTCTCTCTCAAATTCAAGAGGGGCTCTCGGTTTCAAACACCGAACTGGCTGTCTTGACCGCTGTCCCAGTGCTTTGTTTCGGTTTTGGAGCCTTCGCTTCTCCGGCTTTAGTTCGCCGATTCGGCATCAATCAAAGCATGGTTTATCTACTAGTTATTTTGCTGATCGCCATAGCGGTTCGACCATATGTTGGTTTCTATGGTCTTTTGGTTGGCTCAACCATCGCTGGTTTGGCTATTGCGGTTGCCAATGTTCTGCTACCTAGCATTGTTCGTGAGCGCTTCCCGAACAACGTGGTGGTAATGACCACGGCTTACACCACTGTATTGGCAGCTAGTGCCAGCTTTGCCGCAGCTATAAGTTTTCCCTCGGCATCGTTCGGAGGGTGGCAGTTTGCCCTTTCGGTTTGGTCATTACCAACGCTTCTGGCGGCAACTCTAAGTATTTCGCTCCTCAAGGGGCAAAAAGAGATTGTGGAAGCCTCGCAACAAGACCACAGAAGTCAATGGCGGGTCGTTTTAGCTTCGCCCGTTACCTGGTGGATAACTGCTCTCTTCGGGCTGCAGTCGCTTGGTTTCTATGCACTATTAGCCTGGTTGCCAACCGTTGCGATTTCGTCTGGAATCGATCCGGCTGGTGCTGGTGGATTGCTATCACTCATGACAATCATTGGTGTACCGGTTCGGTTTTTTATCGCGCCAATCTTGCACAAGTGGCTAGCTCAATCGGTTGAAGGGGTAGTGATTTCACTACTAACCGCACTAGGTATGTTGCTAATGCTCTTTGGCCTGTGGTTCCCGGCAGTAATTTTGATCGGCATTGGGCAAGCTTCGAGTTTTCCACTTTCACTCAGCCTGATATCTACAAAAGCAAAATCAATGGAGCTCACCACCATTTTGTCTTCGGTTGTGCAGGGCGTTGGTTATCTGATTGCAGCGGCCGGCACATTCCTCTTCGGCTGGTTGGGTACTAACTCCGGAAATTGGCAAATCAGTATTTATCTGATCATCGGTGTAACTCTGGTTCAAGTCTTGTCCGGATGGTATTCCGGTAAGGATCGTCTAATCGGATAAAAAAAATCCCGCGATACTATCGCGGGATTTTTTGTTGAAGATCTTGCTTACAGCGAAGAAACCTTCTTAGCAATTGCCGACTTGCGGTTTGCTGCCTGGTTCTTGTGAATAACGCCCTTCGAGACAGCCTTGTCGATCTTGCGACCAGCGGTCTTTAGTGCGGTTTCTGCTGCTGATTTGTCTCCAGAGGTTACAGCCTCGCGTACGGCGCGAATAGCGGTCTTTAGCTCGCTCTTTACGGCCTTGTTGCGCTCAGTTGCCTTCGCGTTCGTAAGAATGCGCTTAACCTGCGACTTGATGTTTGCCATAGTTCACTTTCAAAAAGTTAGTTTTTGGGGATTGCTTCGAATGGAGACACTCACTCGTAACAGTCTTCAAGCCTATCAGTGGTTAGGGGACACAGGCAACCATTTGTGCGAGAATGTAAGGGTTGTCGAATTCTCGGCGAACCCAATTCTTTACATCCAAGAGGTAGATTTTGTCGCCACGCGCTAAGACCAGGCTAGAGCCGGCAAAAACCAACCCGGATTTCATCCGCAACTTCTGCATCATCGCCCACATCGACCACGGAAAGTCGACCCTGGCCGATCGCATGTTGCAGCTCACCGGAATCGTTGACGACCGTTCAATGCGTGCTCAGTACCTAGACCGCATGGACATCGAACGAGAGCGCGGTATCACCATCAAGTCGCAGGCGGTTCGTATGCCTTGGGAGGTTGATGGCCAGACCTACGCCCTCAACATGATCGACACTCCTGGACACGTCGACTTCACCTACGAAGTCTCCAGATCTCTAGCCGCTTGCGAAGGCGCAGTCCTGTTGGTCGACGCAGCCCAGGGAATTGAAGCGCAGACCTTGGCGAACCTTTACTTGGCCATGGAAAACGACCTAGAAATCATTCCGGTTCTAAACAAGATTGACCTACCTGCCGCGCAGCCGGAGAAGTATGCAGAAGAGTTGGCAAACCTAATCGGTGGAAACCCTGAGGACTGCCTAAGAGTTTCGGGTAAAACCGGTATTGGTGTTGACGCCCTGCTCGACAAAATTGTGAAAACCGTTCCTAATCCGGTCGGCGACCCTAATGCTCCTGCTCGAGCCATGATTTTCGACTCGGTCTATGACTCCTATCGAGGCGTCGTAACCTACGTTCGAATGATCGATGGCCAGCTATCGCCTCGCGAGAAGATTCAGATGATGTCTACCAAGGCGGTTCACGAAGCACTGGAAATTGGAGTTTCATCTCCTGAACCAGAAGCCACCAAGGGTCTTGGCGTTGGTGAAGTGGGCTACCTGATTACCGGTGTAAAGGATGTTCGCCAGTCGAAGGTCGGAGACACCGTGACCACGGTTGCGAAACCTGCTACCGAAGCTCTCAAGGGTTACTCTGAACCATTGCCGATGGTTTTCTCCGGTCTCTACCCAATCGACGGATCAGACTACCCAAACCTTCGCGAAGCACTAGACAAGCTAAAGCTCTCTGATGCCGCGTTGGTTTACGAACCAGAAACCTCGGTGGCTCTTGGCTTTGGTTTCCGATGCGGATTCCTCGGGCTTTTGCACCTGGAAATTGTTACCGAACGTCTAGAGCGTGAATTTGGCTTAGATCTGATCGCCACCGCGCCTTCTGTGGTTTACGAGGTGACAATGGACAACGGTCAGGAAATTACGGTCACCAACCCGTCCGAGTTCCCAACCGGCAAGGTCAAGAAGGTCCTAGAGCCGATGGTCCGTTCCACAATTTTGGCTCCAAAGGATTACGTCGGAACCATTATGGAACTATGCCAGGCTCGTCGCGGCACAATGATCGACATGCAGTATCTTGGCGAAGATCGAGTGCAGCTTCGTTACACCTTGCCTTTGGCCGAGATCGTCTTCGATTTCTTCGACCAACTCAAGAGCCGCACTCAAGGGTACGCATCGCTCGACTACGAAGAGGCTGGGCTTGAGCAGGGTGATTTGGTGAAGGTAGACATCCTGCTTCAGGGTGACCAGGTAGACGCTTTCAGCGCAATTGTTCACAAAGACAAGGCATACGCCTACGGTGTGATGATGACCGGCAAGCTTCGCGAACTTATCCCAAGGCAGCAGTTCGAAGTTCCTATTCAGGCTGCCATCGGCGCCAGAATCATCGCCCGTGAATCGATTAGAGCCATGCGTAAAGACGTGCTGGCAAAGTGTTACGGCGGTGACATCTCTCGTAAGCGCAAGCTCCTCGAAAAGCAAAAAGAGGGTAAGAAGCGCATGAAGATGGTTGGTCGTGTCGAAGTTCCGCAGGAGGCATTCATTGCCGCTCTTTCCACCGGGGAAGAGAAAAAGGGCGACAAGAAGAAGTAATGACCACCCTGCACGGTTACGTCCATGTTCCGTTTTGCCGGGTGCGCTGTGGTTACTGCGATTTCAACACCTACACCGCAACCGAGCTTGACGGCTATCCGCAATCCGCATTTCTCAGCAATTTGGCTGCCGAGATCGAACTTTCAAAGCCGGAAATCCTAGGACGACCACTCACAACGGTATTTTTCGGTGGCGGAACGCCTACCTTGTTACCTGCAGAGGAGTTGGCTGGTGCTCTGAATTTGCTCCGCAATGCCTTTGGTATTGAGTCCGATGCTGAAGTTACCACTGAGGCGAACCCTGACACCATCGACGAAGAGTATTTGCAAACTCTGAAGAACGCTGGTTTCAATCGCATCTCTTTTGGTATGCAGTCGGCTGTGCCAGAGGTATTGAAGACCCTGGAGCGCACCCACAACCCTGCCAAGGTGGCTGAGTCTGTGGCTATTGCTAAGACGCTTGGTTTCCAAACTTCGGTCGATCTCATCTATGGCGCGCCTGGCGAAACTATGGAGCAGTGGAAAGTGAGTGTGGGTGCTGCGCTCGAGCTCCAAACCGACCACATTTCGGCTTATGCGCTCATCGTTGAACCAGCCACCAAGTTGGCTAGGCAGATCGCCACAGGTGAATTGCCAGAGCCAGATGACGAACTCTCCGCCGAGAAGTACGAATTCCTTGATTCAGCTCTTCTCGAGGCCGGGTTCCAATGGTACGAGTTGAGTAATTGGTCTCGTGATGCGGCAACTGCTTCCAAGCACAATATTGCCTACTGGCAGGGGATGGACTGGTGGGGGTATGGTCCAGGTGCTCACAGTCATCTGGCAGGCAAGCGCTGGTCTAATGTGAAACACCCAACCACCTATGCCAAGGCTCTAGCCGCAGGCGACATTCCAGTGCTTGACTCTGAGGTTGTGGGTGTCACGGCCGCGCTAGAAGAGCGAGCAATGCTCGAGCTTAGACTTCGAGAAGGCTTGCCGTTGGCAGTTGTTAGGGAGCTCAACCCGGATAGTGCAAAGGCAATCTCTGGCCTGATTTCAGATGGCCTAATTGAGGGAGTCTCGGCGTTGGCTGGACGAGCAATTCTGACCCTGCGCGGGCGACTGCTGGCCGACCTAGTACTGCGCAAACTGCTAGGACTTTGACCCACCAAAAGGTAATATTGGCACTCAGGGAGTAAGAGTGCTAACCGGAGGTGGAAATGATTTCGGAACGTAGTTTCGAGGTTTTGCGTGCCATCGTTCAGGATTATGTCAGCACCCGAGAACCGGTTGGATCCAAGACCCTAATCGAGCGGCACGCTTTCGGTGTCTCATCGGCAACCATCCGCAACGACATGGCACTTCTCGAAGAAGAAGGCCTTATTCACGCACCTCACACCTCGGCTGGGCGAGTGCCAACCGATCTCGGTTACCGCCTATTTGTAGATCGACTGAACGAATTGAAGCAGCTGAGCGCCTCCGAACGTCAGGCTATGGAGACTCTGCTAACCGACACCGTAGACCTCGACGAAATTCTCGGACGAAGCGTTCGTTTGCTAAGTCGCCTTACCAACCAGGTCGCGATGATCCAGTACCCAACCCTTGGTGGAGCGAAGGTTAGAAGTGTTGAATTGGTTTCGGTCGGAGAGACCAGAGTGATGATAATTCTGGTTTCAGACAACGGGCGCATCCAGCAACATGTTCAAGACCTTGGAACTGAACTTCAAGCTGAAGAAATCGTAAAACTTAGAAATCTGCTCGATTCCAAACTGCGCGGAGCGGCACTGGTGGAAGTAGCAAAACTATCGGCAGATCTCGGGTCAACGCTCAGTCCTCAGCAGTCGACGATACTTTCGAACCTTGTTACTCCACTGCTTGAACTTGTTGACTCTAACCGGCAAGACAAGCTCATGGTTGCCGGCACCGCGAACCTGGTTCGTTCCGAGGGTGACTTTGGCGGAAACATTTCATCGCTTCTAGACGCAATCGAAGAGCACGTGGTGTTGCTTCGACTGATTTCAGAAATGGAAGCCGACCACGATGAGGTATCGCTACGAATCGGTTCGGAGAACCAAATCGAAGGACTCACAAGTGCAAGCGTCCTGGTGACCGGTTATGGAAACCAAGCTCAGACCGTAGCGAAGGTCGGAGTGATTGGCCCAACCAGAATGGATTACTCGTCAAACATCGCAGCGGTTCGTGCAATCGCTCGTTATCTTTCCAAGAGCCTAGGAGCATAGTTGGCTGACCACTACGAAGTTTTGGGGGTCGCTCGCGATGCCTCAGACGATCAAATCAAGAAGGCTTATCGCAAGTTGGCGCGCGAGCTTCACCCAGACCTGAACCCATCAGCCGAGGCTCAAGAGAGATTCAAGGCTGTAACTCATGCCTACGAAGTTCTGAGCGATCCAAATCAGCGTCGAAACTACGACATGGGTGGCGAGAACATCTTCGGTGGCGCAGGCAATTTCGGTTTTGGAGACATTTTCGACACTTTCTTCGGCGGGGGTAACCAGCGAGGACCAAGGTCTAGGGCACAGCGCGGAGAAGATGCTCTGTTGCGAATCGACCTTTCGCTTCGTGAATCGGTCTTCGGCGTCGAACGTTCGATTGACATCGAAACCGCTGTCCTCTGCGACACCTGCAATGGCACCTGCTGTCAGCCAGGCACCGACCTTCGCACCTGTGATGTTTGTGGGGGACTAGGCCAGATTTCTCGCCAGGTGCGTTCGCTTTTGGGGAATGTCATGACTTCGCAGCCTTGTAACGCATGTCGAGGCTTTGGTCAGGTTGTCGAGAATCCATGCGTTGGTTGCCGCGGCCAGGGTCGCGTTCGTGCAACACGCACCCTTGAACTTAACATCCCTGCAGGTGTCGAAGACGGCTTAAGGCTTCAACTAACAGGCCAGGGTGAGGTTGGGTTCGCAGGCGGACCAAACGGGGACATTTACCTAGACATCGCGGTGAAGCCGGACGACTTTTTTGCTCGCGCGGGGGATGACCTCACCTGCACACTAACCGTGCCGATGCACGATGCTGCGCTAGGCGCTCAAGTCACGATTGAAACCTTCGATGGCGCTGTCGATTTGGAAATCGCACCAGGCACCAAGAGTGGCGATGAACTCACCGTGAAGAGTAAGGGGTCGAATCGTTTGCGTCACACCGGTCGCGGTGATCTCCGCGTTATCGTCGAGGTGGAAACCCCACACAAACTAGATTCGAAACAGAAGGAACTGCTTCGACAGTTCGCCAAGCTGCGTAAGAGTGATGCTGCTGGTCTGAAGAAACATTCTCACGGACACTTCGGTAAGCGTCGCTAATGGTTTTGCCGCTGTTTTCTATACCCGCAAATGTAATTTTGTCCGCCGGTGACGTCTACAACTTAGACGGACCTGAGGGCAAGCACGCCGCCCAGGTGCGGCGAATGAGGGTTGGAGAGGGGATTCAGCTCACCAACGGTTTAGGGCTTCGAGCAACCGGAGTAGTTGCGGAGGTTTCAACAAATTCCCTGAGGGTTAACGTCAATGACGTGGAAACCGAGGAACTCCCAAAACTTAGAATCACCTTGGTTCAAGCATTGGCAAAAGGCGATCGCGATGAACTCGCTGTTCAAGCGGCAACCGAACTCGGGGCGCATAGGGTAATTCCGTGGCAGGCAACTCGTTCGATTTCCAAATGGGAAGGCGACAAGGCGGAGAAATCTCGCATTCGTTGGCAAACCATTTCCAACGAGGCAGCCAAGCAGAGCCTAAGAGTTTGGAATCCAGAAGTTTTGCCGGTGGTGTCTTCCAAACAGTTGACGGCTTTTCTTGCCGAATACGACCACGTTATTGTTCTGGAACCCTCCGGCACTAAATCAATCACCGAGCTTGGCAAATTGAGCGGAGAAATCGCACTGATTGTTGGGCCGGAGGGCGGAATCGACGATGCCGAACTGGCGAGATTTGAAGAAGCCCAGTTCCACATAGTGCGCATGGGTGATGGAGTACTTAGAACGTCAACCGCAGGGCTGGCTGCAATTGCCTATTTGGCAGGTTCAAACGGTCTTTGGGTCTAGCCAACCTACACTTGAAGATAAGGAGTGAAGATGACTGACTGCACATTCTGCAAAATCGTAGCGGGTACGATTCCTGCAAAGCTTGTTGCCGAATCCAAGCACGCGATTGCCTTCAACGACATTCAACCTAGACAGCCGATTCACGTGTTGGTTGTACCGAGGGCTCACTACTCAGATGTTGCTGACCTAGCGGCTAACGACGAAGAGG
>JBDKLJ010000004.1:0-34442 GCA_039806025.1 Actinomycetota bacterium
CGGTACCGATCTCGCGCTCGTCGAGGTTTAGAGCTAGACCAAGAGTGCCGTCGGCAAACTTTAGTAGCTCGTTGGCCATTGCACCTGGCAGGCCTTCGACGTGAGCAATACCGTCACCGGCGTCGATAACGTGACCGACTTCGGTGCGCTTGGCTTTGTCAGCCTCGTAAGAGTTGACGAAACCCTTTAGGGCATCGCGAATCTCGTTCGGGCTAATCTTTAGATCTGCCATCTCGTGTTCCTCTTTTTTCTGTCAATGAGCTCTAGGCGAGCTGCATCTTGGCTTGGTTTAGACGTGCAACAACGCTGCCGTCGATGATTTGTCCGGAAACCTGTACCTTCACACCACCGAGGATGCTTGGGTCGATTTCCACGTTCAGGTTGATTTCCTGACCGTAAGTCTTTGCGAGCAACTGCTCGAGTTTGTCTTGCTGGCTCTTGCTTAGCTCGGCTGCAACGGTTACGTTGGCAACCAGTCTCGAAGCGTATCCAGAAACCTGCTTGATGAAGTTTTCTAGGACGACAGCCAGACGCACTGTGCGAGAAGCAATAACGGCGTTACGAAGAAGCAATGCGGTACCGGCGCTAACCTTCTTGGCCGCTAGGGTGTCGATCAGAGCCAACTTCGAGTCAAGCGGAGCCTGACGTGAAGAGAATGCGCTCTGAAGTTCGCGGTCAGAAGCCAGGGTCTGGGTAAATCCGAATAGTTCGGCCTCCAGCTCCCCGAGCTTCTTGTCCTTAGCTGCGATAGCGGCAACGGTGTAAACACCGATCTGGGTGAAGGCGGAAACTAGGTCGCCACCTTTCGACCAGCGGTAACCCGACAGGGTGTTTGCGAACTCAAGTGCGTCCTTAGAAACTGCCTTGCCGAAAACGGCTTGCAGTGCTCCGGCCTTGGCGGCCTTCTCTCCGGAAGGGTCCGAGAGAATATTGCGCAACTGTACCGACGAGCCAATGGCTGCACCGATACCGAAGATCTCTTCGGCGAACTTGAGGTCGACTTTGGCGAGCTTAGGAGCTAGCGCTTCCTTAGCTTGAGCCAGTGCCTGACGGGTTGAACTTGCCATTACTTCTTCTTGCCTGCCTTTTCGCCGGCTTCAAGCTCGGCGAGGAAGTCGTCGACAACCTTGTTAGCTACCTTGTCGTTGCCCAGGCTGGCACCAACCACGCGCTCGGCGAGGTCGATTGCCAGTGAGCCAACTTCGGCACGTAGCGAAACTAGCGCTGCCTGACGTTCTGCTTCAATCTGCTGCTTTGCGGTCGCGGTGATGCGGGCTGCCTCAAGCGAGGCCTGCTCCTTCAGCTCGGCGAGGATGGCTACACCCTCGGCACGTGCTGCTTCACGAATCGCAGATGCTTCGGCGCGGGAGTTCTCCTGTGCCTCGGCAATGTCAGCGGTCTTTTGAGCCACCTCGGCCTGAATGCGCTCGGCTTCTGCCAAGCGACCCTCAATGGCCTCGGTTCTGGCGTCTAGGGTCTTCTTGAAGTTTGGAAGAACCTTGATCCAGAAGAAAGTCAGAAGAATGACAAACACCACAGACGACCAGAAGAGGTCTGGAATCGCAGGGAGCAGCGGGTTTTGCGCGGCGCCTTCTGCGTGTAAGACCGAGTTGATCATGGGTTTGATGTCCTGACTATTACTAGGCTGCTGGGAAGATGAATGGGGTTGCTAGACCGATTAGAGCTAGAGCTTCGGTGAAAGCGATACCAAGCCACATGGTGACCTGTAGGCGCGAAGCTAGTTCTGGCTGGCGAGCAATCGACTCGATGGTCTTCGATACTACGAGACCTACACCGATGCCTGGGCCTACAGCTGCTAGACCGTAGCCAACTACAGCTAGGTTACCGATTAGTGCGGCAGTGTTGTTTACGTCCACTTGTTATTTCCCTTCCGTGGTTTGAAACTGACGGTCGTCAGTTCCTAGTGCTCATCCGCCATGGCCAACTGAATGTAGACCGTGGTCAGAAGAGTAAATACATAAGCCTGTAGGAACGCCACCAGGATCTCAAAGAGAGTGAAGGCGAAGCCAAACAGGAAAGTTCCGATGCCGAATGCGCGCATTAGGCCTTCTACCTGCGTTGAGGTTACAAAGAACCAGGTTGCAGAGAAGCAAAGTACCAGCAAAAGGTGGCCGGCGATCATGTTCATCATGAGACGCAGGGCCAGTGTTACTGGGCGAAGGATGAAGGTCGAGAGGAACTCGATAGGAGTTACCAAAATGTAGAAGGCTGGTGGCACGCCGGCTGGGAACAACGCAGCCGTAAAGAAGTGCAAGCCGTGCTTCTTGATTCCTGCGTAAATGAAGGTCACGTAGGCGGCAAGAGCGAGAACTAGCGGAAGGCCAATCACGGAAGTTCCGGCGATGTTTAGTGCAGGAATGATACCGGTGATGTTCATGCCGAGAACGGTGAAGAAGATCGTGGTAAGCAGCGGAAGGAAGCGGTCTCCGTCTTTCTTGCCGAGCTGCTCGTGAGCGATGCTGTTACGCACAAAGTTTAGAGAAATTTCACCCATTAGCTGGAAGCGGCTTGGGACTACTTGACCCGACTGGTAGGCCTTTTTGAAGGTGCCTGCCCAGAGCGAGAAGATAACCAGGAGAACTACCACGATGAGCATACGAATCATCATGATTCGGTTCATCTCAAATGGGGTGCCCTCGAATAGAACTGCTTCAGGGAAAAACTCGCCAATGCTAGGGGGCTCAAACTCATCGCCAGTACCCGAAGTGTGGGCGGCGGTTGTCAGTAGGTTGAAAACAGACAGAGTGAACTCCTGTGTGCACGGCTGAGCGGGAAACGTCTAAAGTCTAACAAAATTTTTTACCCCAAAATGCCCGTAATGGCTATGACACGGCAGGTATTTTTGACTTTGTTACGACAAATGCATCCACAGCCAGCGATCCGAGCACCGATGCGACCAATGTGGCGAAAACTGCTACTCCGTTTAGACCGTCTACCTGACGCAAAATCGAAATTGCGATTACGAATAAAACCAGCTTCAACAACCAGCCGCCGAGCACTACACCGTAGAAACCGCCGAGGCTTAGCTTGCTTCCAACTAGGACGGAAATTGCGGTGAGACTCACAAAAATCAGAGCAATGGCGGCCCCGGCTAAGGCACCAAATAGGCCTGGTAGACCCGCGGCAAAGTATGAGATGACGCTACCCAAGATCGCGATAGTGCCGATCAGCAGGGACCCTAGTTTTAGTACCTTGGTGAAAACGGTTTGAGCGTTATCGAATTTCATTTGGTTTCCTTTTTCAAACGCTTGGCGATTACCGGCCAAGCCGTGTAGGTAAGAGCGACCAGCAGACCAACGGACGCAAATTCCAGCGCGACGTCCATGGGTGCTAGGAACATCAAAAGACATGTAGCGGAAATCAGGGTTGTCCAGACGTAGAACACGATTACCGAGCCCAGGTGGCCGTGACCAAAGTCTTGCATTCGGTGATGCAAGTGCTGTCGGTCGGCCGCGAATGGAGACTTACCGGCACGAAGACGACGGAACACCGCGAGGGTGAAATCTAGTAGAGGAAGAATCAGGATCGCCACCGGCAAGATCATCGGTAGGAACGCGGGCACCAGGTTTGTTTGTTCCATGAATGCGGGGTCTAGCTGACCGGTCACCGAAAGAGCCGAGGTGGTCATAAGCAAAGCCAACATCAGGGCGCCGGAGTCACCCATGAAGATTTTGGCCGGACGCCAGTTGTGCGGCAAGAATCCGACGCACATTCCGATCACGATTGCCGAGATTAGAGACGCTAGTGAGAAATAGTTACTCGGTGTGGTTTTCTGGGCCAGCAGGTAACTGTAGACAAAGAAGGTGCTGGTTCCGATCAGCACGACACCGGCGACGAGGCCGTCGAGGCCGTCGATGAAATTGACCGCGTTCATGATCAGAACGGTCAGGAACACACTGACAAAGAATGACATACCAAACGAGCCGATGGTCAGGCCGCCGATTGGAAGCGAAACTATCTGCACACCCTGCCAAGCAAGAATGCCCGCAGCAACAAACTGGCCTGCCAGCTTGATTGTCCAGTCCAGGTCGTAAACATCGTCAAGGGCACCGAGAATTGCGATGATGCTAGCTGCAATCACCACACCCAGAATTGGGCCGCCCTGAACGAAAACCGACTTGAACCAGCCGAGGCTGCCGGCGAATGCCATGGCAACCAGGAAGCCTGCGAACATTCCGAGGCCACCTAGGCGAGGGGTTGGAACCGAGTGAGAATCACGGTCACGGATCTCTGGATAGATTTTGTACTTGCGGGTGATCTTGATGACGAAGAAAGTAGCGACCCAGGTAACCACTGCGGTTATGGCAATCATCAAGAGGTAGGCGCGCATTTGTGTTTAGCTTTCAACCTTCGCGTCGTCGCCGACCAGCTCGGTGATTTCGGCAACCGAGATAACGCCCACGCGCACCACGCGCACCAGACCATCTTGGGTGAGATCCACGATGGTTGAAGGAACACCGGCAGCTGCCGGACCTCCATCGAGGTAGACCGAAACCTTGTCGCCGAAGTACTGCTCCGCCTCTTGGACGGAGTTGGCTGCTGGCTCACCGGTTAGGTTGGCGCTGGAAACTGCTAGCGGGCCCACCTCTTTGAGAAGGGCAAGGGCCAGTTCGTTGTTAGGCATGCGAAGGGCCACGGTTCCCTTGGTATCGCCAAGGTCCCAACTGAGGCTGGCTTGGGCTCGAAGGATGATGGTCAGCGCTCCAGGCCAGAACTTTTCGGCCAGCTTGAAGGCTAGTGCTGGTGGGTTGTCGGTTAGCGCTCGCAATGTATCAAGGCTCGGAATCAGTACCGGCGGAGGCGACTGTCGTCCGCGCCCCTTGGTTTCTAAGAGTTTCGCAACCGCATGCGCGCTGAAAGCGTCGCAGCCGATTCCATAAACGGTGTCGGTTGGAAGAACCACTACCCCGGCTCGGCCGATGGTTTGCTTGGCTTGGCGCATGCCATCGAGAAGTTCTGTGGTTGAAGAGCAATCGAAACGCATGAGAACCTCCTAAAACGACTTCACTGCGCTGACCGCGCGATCACGACCAGACAAATCTTTGTGAGAACGAACCTGTTTCCAGCCATCTCCTAGTAGCAAGTCTGCCACGACCCCAGCCTGGTTGTCTGCGTGTTCGACCACGAGAAACCCTCCGGGAACTAGAAGTTCCATCGCTCTGCGGCTGACCACGCGCATCACATCCATGCCGTCTTCTCCCCCGTAGAGGGCGAGCGCTGGATCGTGTTCGCGAACCTCGACATCTCGTGGGATGGCCCCAACCGGAATGTACGGAGGGTTACTAATTACCACCGAAACTTTTCCAACCAAGTCTGCGAACGACTCGTCCTCGGCAATGTCGCCCATGGTTAGGTGCACCGAATTGCCATAGGCAGCGATGTTATCTCTCAAGAAAATTTCAGAGTCTGGGTTTAGTTCCCAAGCGTAAACTTTCGCATTTGGAACCTCGGTTGCCAGCGAAATCGCGATGGCTCCAGAACCGGTGCAAAGGTCGACCGCGATTGGTTCGCCTGGTACCGCGCGGAGCGCTTGAATCGCCAGCTCGGCAACGCTCTCGGTCTCCGGTCTCGGGATGAACACACCTTTACCGACCTTCAATTCGAGGTTGCGAAAGTAACCCTTGGCCGTGAGGTGTTGAAGCGGAATGCGCTGGGCGCGCTGTTCAGCCAATTCTTCAAATTCTTGTAATTCGTGAGCGGTCAGTTCGCGACCAATGATTAGGTCGCTTTGAATCGATCCGCGCGACGAACCAAGGACGTGAGCCGCGAGCAACTGCGCATCAATTTCCGGAGTTTCAATACCTGCCGAAGCAAAGGCGCTCGAAGCCTTGGCCAGAGCGTCGGCTAGCAGCATTACTTCTCGCCGAGAGCGGCCAGGCGAGCTTCCTCATCGGCCACGATTGCCGACTGAATAACCGGTTCGAGGGCGCCGTCCATGACCTGGTCTAGGTTGTAGGCCTTGTAGCCGGTGCGGTGGTCTGCAATACGGTTCTCAGGGAAGTTGTAGGTGCGGATGCGCTCAGAGCGGTCAACCGACTTCACCTGAGACTTACGCGCTGCCGAGAGTTCGGCTTCGATTGCTTCCTGCTGAGCAGCCAGGATGCGGGCACGAAGCACACGCATAGCGGCTTCGCGGTTTTGCAACTGGCTCTTTTCGTTCTGCATCGAAACCACGATTCCGGTTGGAAGGTGTGTGATTCGCACAGCGGAGTCGGTGGTGTTTACCGACTGGCCACCAGGACCGCTTGAACGATAAACGTCGATTCGAAGATCGTTCTGGCTGATCTCAACTTCTTCTGGCTCATCTACTTCTGGGAAGCATAGAACTCCGGCGGCCGAAGTGTGGATTCTTCCTTGGGTTTCGGTGGCTGGAACACGCTGAACTCGGTGCACGCCACCCTCATACTTGAGGTGAGCCCAGACCCCTTGGCTTGGATCGGTCGCATTGGATTTGACGGCAAGTTGAACATCCTTGATACCGCCGAGGTCACTCTCGTTCTTGTCGAGAATTTCGGTCTTCCAACCCTTCGAGTTGGCGTACTGGATGTACATGCGAAGCAGGTCACCGGCAAATAGCGCCGACTCGGCACCACCTTCACCAGCTTTGATTTCCATGATCACGTCGCGGCCGTCGTCTGGGTCACGAGGAATTAGAAGTCGGCGAAGCTTTTCGTTGGCTTCGTGTAGCTTCTCCTCGGTGGCTGGAACTTCATCGGCGAATGCTTCGTCTTCCTTCGCCAATTCCTTGGCCGCAGCCAAATCTTCGGTGAGGCTGTTGACCGCGTTGTAGGCGGACACAATCGCGTTGAGCTCCGCATAGCGGCGGTTCAGCTTTTTGGCCAAGCCAGGGTTGGCGTGCACCGAGGCGTCAGAAAGTTGTTCCTGAAGCGCCTGGTGTTCTTCCAAAAGTGGCTTGACTGAATCGAGCATTACTCTCCGTCAGAGGTTGGTACAGGCATCGACTTCTGAACCTGCATTAGGAACTCGACGTTGCTCTGGGTTTCCTTTAGGCGGCTGAGCACAAGCTCGAGTGCCTGCTGCTGCTCAAGACCTGCAAGTGCACGGCGAAGCTTCCAGATGATCTTGGTCTCGTCTGGGCTCATCAGCATTTCTTCGCGACGAGTACCAGAAGCGTTGACGTCAACGGCTGGGAAGATGCGCTTGTCGGCTAGCTGACGCGACAGGCGAAGCTCCATGTTTCCAGTTCCCTTGAACTCTTCGAAGATAACCTCGTCCATCTTCGAACCGGTCTCAACCAGTGCGGTGGCAAGGATGGTTAGCGATCCGCCATCTTCGATGTTACGAGCGGCTCCGAAGAAGCGCTTAGGTGGGTAAAGCGCCGACGAGTCGACACCACCGGAAAGAATACGACCAGATGCTGGAGCACTTAGGTTGTAGGCACGTCCCAAACGGGTGATCGAGTCAAGCAGAACAACCACGTCGTGACCTAGCTCAACCAAACGCTTGGCGCGCTCAATGGCTAGCTCGGCAACTGTGGTGTGGTCTTCTGCAGGGCGGTCGAAGGTTGAGGCGATAACCTCACCCTTCACGGTGCGCTGCATGTCGGTAACTTCTTCTGGGCGCTCGTCTACGAGCACAACCATTAGGTGAACCTCTGGGTTGTTCTGAGCGATCGAGTTAGCGATTGCCTGCAGAACCAGGGTCTTACCTGCCTTTGGAGGCGAAACGATCAGACCACGCTGACCCTTACCGATTGGCGAAACTAGGTCGATGATACGAGTGTTTAGCTTCGCGGCATCGGTCTCTAGGCGCAGACGGCTCTGAGGGTAAAGCGGGGTTAGCTTGCCGAACTCGATACGGCTCTGAGCCTCGGCAACGGTCTGACCGTTTACCGAGTCAATGCGCACGACGGCGTTGAACTTCTGGCGACCAGCACCCTCCCCTTCGCGAGGCTGACGGATAGCGCCAACCACGGCGTCACCCTTGCGTAGTCCGTACTTCTTGACCTGACCGAGCGAAACGTAAACATCGTTTGGACCTGGAAGGTAGCCAGAGGTGCGAATGAAAGCGTAGTTCTCGAGAACGTCGAGGATACCTGCGACCGAAACTAGGACGTCGTCCTCGCGGATCTCCGGCTCTTCTTCGTTCTGGAAGTCGCCGCCACGGCCACGGCCACGGTTGCGGTCACGACCGCGGTTACGGTTGCGGTTACGGTTACGTCCGCCACGCTCGTCGTCGCGGTCACCACGCTCCTGGCGTTCGCCACGTTCCTGCTTGTTGCTGTCGCCTTCGCCTTCATTCTTGGCAGGCTTTTCAGCCTTGCCTTCCGAAGCTTCGGCAGCGGCTGGCTTTTCGCCGGCGTCGTCCTTTGGCTTAGCCGAGCGAGTGCGGCGCTTTGGTGCTGCCGACTCGTCGCCAGTTTGAGTTGAAGCTGCTGGATCTACTACTACGCGGCGACCCTTGGTCGCAGGTGCGTCAGTCTGGATTTCATCCATGTGTGTATTTCTCTCCTTGAGATTTTTCAGTGACTGGTTCGTTTCGGGTTAGTCACTTGGCATGTATCGAACATGCGCGATCGCGAGATTTGCGAAGTTTTTTGCATTAACCAGTGGGATTTGTAAACCGCCACTTTCGAGTTGACTCGAATTACTGGTTCTGAACTACAGTAGCACCTTTGAAGTCAACTGCCAACAGTAACGCACGCCACTGTGGAAAATGTTCGGCGGCAAGCTTGGCTGCATCGAGACGCTCGGCAGGGTCGGACGCTAGGACGAGCACCGACGGGCCGGCGCCGGAGACCACGGCCGCGTGACCATTTTCACGCATCAGTTCGATTACTTTTCCGGCTTCCGGCATCGCTTCTGCTCGGTAGTCCTGGTGCAGACGGTCTTCGGTAGCGGCCATGAGTAGCTCGGGGCTTTGAGTCAGCGCCGCCACAAGAAGGGCCGAACGAGAAACGTTGAACACGGCATCTTCGTGAGGCACGGTTTCAGGCTGAAGGGCCCTGGCCGTTGCGGTAGACATTTTGAAATTTGGAACAAGTTCCAGTGGCGATACACCGCGGTGAACGATCAACTTCTTGTGATGTGGACCTTTGGCGTCTTCCCAAGCGATGGTCAGACCGCCGAACAGGGCAGGAGCTACGTTGTCTGGGTGTCCTTCAAGATCGGTCGCCAACTGAAGTAGGTCTTGAGGGGTGAATTCTTCGATACCTTCTAGTAGCCCCTTGGCTGCCATGATTCCCGAAACCACGGCGGCACCGGAAGAACCCATACCTCTGCCGTGTGGGATGACGTTGTGAGCGCGAAGCTTTAGCCCAGGCAGAACCTGGCCGCGCTTTTCGAAAACGTAGGCGATCGATTTCACAACCAAGTTACTGGCATCGGTTGGCACCTCGCCTGCGCCCTCCCCAACTACCTCGACAAAAGCACCCGAACCGGCAACGGTTTCGACATCTAGTTCGTCGTAGAAAGAAAGAGCCATTCCGAGCGTGTCGAAGCCAGGTCCTAGGTTTGCCGACGTTGCCGGAACCCTAACCGAAACTTTGCGACCGACCGGAACTGCCATTAGGCCAGACCTAGACGTTCTGCAACTTCTTTGGCGCGGTTGGAAACAATCTGAGGCTTGATTTCCTTGCCGCGTTCGTCTTTGAGGGCCCAAGAGGCGTCTTTGAGGCCGTTTCCGGTAACGGTAACCACAATGGTTTTGCCAGCAAGGCTCTCGCCGGCGCGAGCGGCCTGAAGCAGACCGGCAGCTCCGGTTGCCGAAGAAGGCTCAACGAACACACCGACTTCCTGGGAGAGGAATCGGTGCATCCAAAGGATGTCTGCATCCTTCACCGCACCAAATCGACCACCGGATACTTCACGAGCCTTTAGGGCTAGATCGTAAGAGGCTGGGTTTCCGATACGAATCGCAGTTGCGATGGTGTCTGGGTTTTTCACAGGGGTGCCGTAAACGAACGGAGCCGAACCATCGGCTTGGTAGCCCCACATCTGTGGAATGTGGTTGATACGACCGGCTTCGCGGTCTTCGCTGTAACCCTTGAAGTATGCCGAGTAGTTTCCAGCGTTACCGACAGGAAGCACGTGGATGTCTGGAGCGCGGTCGAGGAACTCAACAACCTCGAAAGCACCCGTCTTCTGGCCTTCAATTCGGTCTGGGTTGACCGAGTTCACCAGGTGAACGGCATAGTTGTCGGCGAGGTCGCGAGCAAGGTCTAGGCAGTCGTCGAAGTTTCCCTTGACCTGCAGAATCTGAGCCTTGTGCGCAACGGCCTGAGCCAACTTGCCAAGTGCGATCTTGCCCTTAGGAACCAACACCACCGATTGGATGCCAGCAGCGGCAGCATAGGCCGCTGCAGAGGCCGAGGTGTTACCGGTCGAGGCACAGATGACCGCCTTGGCACCGTGACCAACCGCTTTCGAGACAGCCATGGTCATACCGCGGTCTTTGAATGAACCGGTTGGGTTCATTCCCTCTACCTTTAGGTAAACCTCTTCGGCGCCTACCAACTTGGCCAGCGCAGGAGCAGCAACCAGAGGAGTGCCTCCTTCGCCCAAGGTGATAATCGGGGTGGTTGAATCCACGTCTAGTCGATCGAAGTATTCGCGGATAACTCCGCGCCACTGGTGTGCCATTAGTTGCCTTCCACTCGGATAACAGAGGTGATGGAGTCGACTGCATCTGAAGTCGACAGTGCCTGAACTACGGCGGTCAGGGCGGAGTCTTTTGCGTCGTGGGTTCCGATCAAAAGCTGAGCGGTTGGGTTTTCGCGCTTGCTAGCAATCGACTGTTCAACGGTTTCAACCGAAACGTTGTGCTTTGCAAAAATGTTGGCAACCTCTGCCAAAACACCCGGCTGGTCCTTAACTTCAAGAGCAATCTGGTAGCTGGTGGTGATTCTAGAAATCGGAAGTGTTGGCAGGTTGGCGTGAGCCGAGTCGGCCAAACCAGGGCCACCGATGACGTGGCGCTTGGCAGCAGACACTAGGTCACCCAAGACGGCGGAAGCAGTCTGAGAACCGCCGGCTCCAGAACCGTAAAACATTAGTTCTCCGGCAGCCTCGGCTTCAACGAACACAGCGTTGAAAGCCTTGCGCACGGAAGCCAGAGGGTGCTCAACCGGAATCAGAGCTGGATAGACGCGAGCAGAAACTCCGGCCTCACCCTGCTCGTCGGCTTCGATCTTTTCACACACGGCAAGCAGCTTGATGACGTAGCCATTTTCCTTGGCGCTGAGCATCTGCTCGCGAGTGATGCCGGTGATACCTTCGCGGTGAACGTGGTTCAGGTCAACCTCGGTGTGGAAAGCTAGCGAAGCAAGAATTGCTACCTTCTGGGCAGCGTCATAGCCTTCGACGTCGAGGCTAGGGTCTGCTTCCAGATATCCGAGATCAGTGGCTTCGACCATTGCCGCTTCGAGCGATAGACCATCGGCGTGCATACGGTCAAGAATGTAATTTGTAGAGCCGTTCACGATACCCATGATTCGGGTGACCTTGTCTCCGGCTAGGGATTCACGCAAAGGACGGATGATCGGAATTGCTGCGGCAACTGCAGCCTCGTAGTACATCTGTGCGCCAACCTGCTCAGCTACATCGAAAAGTTCGGTCGAGTGGTTAGCCAAGAGTGCCTTGTTGGCGGTGATGACGTCGGCGCCTGCCAGTAGAGCCTGGCGAATCAAAGTGCGGGCAGGTTCGATTCCACCCATTACCTCGATCACGATGTCGGCGCTGAGAATCAGGCCTTCGGCATCGGTGGTAAGTAGTTCGGCTGGAACTCCTTCGGCACGTTTTGAGTTAATGTCGCGAACCGCAATACCGATAAGTTCGAGCTCTGCACCCACGCGTGCAGCAAGTTCTGCTTTGTTCTCAAGCAGCAGACGCGCTACCTGACCACCGACGGTGCCGGCTCCTAATAGCGCTATACGTAGCGGACGATATTCGATCACTTATTTGTCCTTCTGAATGCCGACGTCACGCGAGAGCAGATCTGCCTCGGTTTCGCCACGCACAATCAATCGTGCCTTACCTTCGTGAACTGCCACAACAGGCGGACGCTGAAGATAGTTGTAATTACTGGAAAGAGAGAAACAGTATGCGCCGGTCGCTGCGACAGCAATGGTGTCTCCATTGCTGATATCTGCTGGGAGGTAATCGTGACGCACAACGATGTCTCCGCTCTCGCAGTGCTTGCCAACGACGCGCACCAGCGTCGGCTTGGAATCACTCAGACGCGACACCAAGCGGGTGGTGTACTCAGCTCGGTACATGGCCGAACGAAGGTTGTCACTCATGCCTCCGTCAACGGAAACATATTTGCGAACCTGACCGCCGTCGAGCTTTACGTCTTTGATGGTTCCTACGTTGTAAAGCGTGACCCCACTTCGACCTACGATTGCTCGTCCTGGTTCAAAGGCTAATTTCGGAACCGCCACCCCGGCTTCGTCACAGGCTTTGGCAACAGCAGCCGCGATTTCGGCGGCAAACGCAGAAACCTCAGGAGCGTGATCACCAACGTTGTAATCGATACCGAAACCGCCACCGAGGTTTAGCTGTGGAACTGGGCCGTCTGCCAGCAACTTCGCGTGGAGACGAATCAATCGGCTAGCAGCTTCGGCGAAACCATCGGTTGCAAAAATCTGGGAACCGATGTGAGAGTGCAGACCCAAGAACTCTAGGTTTCCTATTGAACGGATCTTTGCGACAAGTGCCGGAACGTCCTCAGTAGCAATACCGAACTTCTGGTCTTCGCGAGCGGTCGCCAAGAATTCGTGGGTATCGGCGTGAACACCGGTGTTGACGCGAATGCGAACCGGCTGAATGCGTCCTTGAGCGCCTGCGGTTGCAGCGATGCGTTCGATTTCGATTTCGCTATCGATGACAATTGCGCCGACCCCTGCGGAAACGGCACGTCCAATTTCGGCTGCCGACTTGTTATTGCCGTGGAGGCCAATGCGTTTTGGATCAATACCAGCCGCGAGCGCGACGGCAAGCTCACCTCCGCTAGCGACGTCGATGTTTAAGCCCAGCGCTTCGACCCAGCGCACTGCCTCAGTGCAGAGGAACGCCTTGCCGGCATAGTAGACGGTTGCGTCGGTGCCAATGCTGGCGGCCGCCGACTGCAGCGCATTCTTAACCTCGAGTGCAGACCTAGTGAACTGTGCCTGATCGATTACGTAAAGCGGGGTGCCGAACTGCGCGGTTAGATCGGAAACGGGGACGCCACCGATGACCATTTCGCCGTCTTCGTCGCGGTAAACATCTTCCGGCCAGATTCGTTTGGTTAGTTCATTGGCGTCGGTTGGTACCGAAAGCCAGTTTGGAACAACAGGTTCATTTGCCATTACATACGCTCCGGAGCGCTAACGCCTAAGACACCCAGACCATTCCGAAGAACAATCGAGGTGGCCTCGTTCAACCAGAGGCGTGTGCGGTGAATGGTTTCGACTTCTGCACCGGCCAGCGGTGTGACTCTACAGTTGTCGTACCAGCGGTGGTAGGCACCGGCGACTTCTTCGAGGTAGCGGGCAACTCGGTGTGGTTCGCGGAACTCTGCCGACTGAGCCAAAACTCTTGGAAGCTCAACTAGCTTCGCGATTAGTTCGCCCTCGGCTGGGTGACTAAGCAACATTGGTTCAAACTCGGTGCGCTCAACACCTAGAGAGGCAGCATTTACGGCAACCTGTCGGGTGCGGGCGTGTGCGTATTGAACGTAGAAAACCGGGTTGTCGTTGGTCTTCTTTTCCAATACTGCGAGGTCAACATCCAGCGACGAATTAATGGATGAACGCACCAGAGCGTATCTCGCAGCGTCCACACCAACCAGGTCGACTAGGTCTTCCATGGTTACCACGGTTCCGGCACGCTTCGACATGCGAACCGGCTCGCCGTCACGTACCAGGTTCACCATCTGACCAATCAGAATTTCAAGATTTACACCCGGCTCATCGCCGAAGGCAGCGCACATCGCCATCATGCGAGGAACGTAGCCGTGGTGGTCGGCTCCCAGCATGTAGATGCAGCGGTCGAACCCGCGCGAACGCTTATCTAGGTAGTAGGCCAGGTCGCCGGCAATGTAGGCAGCCTCGCCATCGCTCTTGAGAACCACGCGATCGCGATCGTCCCCGAAGGTTGTGGTGCGCAACCAGAGTGCGCCATCGGCTTCGAACATGTGCCCGCCGGCCTTCAGGCGCTCGATTGCCTTTTCTACAGCGCCCGATTCGTAGAGTGAGTTCTCGTGGAAGTAAACATCGAAGTCGACGCCGAATTCGTGCAACGACTCGCGGATCTCCGCAAACATCAGGTTGACACCCTCTGAGCGGAAGGCCTCCTGAGCCTCATCATCGGGTAGCCCTAAAACATCGACGGCCGTACCAGCCACGACCTGCTTGGCAATTTCGTCGATGTAGGCACCCGCGTAGCCGTCTTCCGGGGTCTCGGTTCCGCGAGCGCTGGCCAGCAGGGAACGAGCAAAGCGATCGATCTGGGCACCGTGATCGTTGAAGTAGTACTCGCGGGTAACGTCTGCGCCTTGCGACTGAAGCACTCGAGCCAGCGAATCTCCAACAGCAGCCCAACGAGTGCCACCTAGGTGGATTGGACCGGTTGGGTTAGCTGAAACAAATTCGAGATTCAGTTTTACGCCGCTTAGCGAATCGCCCTGACCATAGGCAGCTCCAGCTTCAACGATTTGCTTGGCCAGTTCACCGGCAGCGGCAGCCGACAGCGTGATGTTGATAAATCCAGGGCCAGCGGTGTCTACCTTGGTGACGCCATCGCTATCCAGAAGTTTTTGTGCAACCAGTTCCGCTAAGTCTCGAGGCTTGGTTCCCAGTTTGCCTGCGAATTGAAGGGCGAGGTTGGTTGCCCAGTCACCGTGTTCACGATTCTTCGGACGCTCCACAACCACCTCGGTTGGAAGCTCGCCGGAAATTTTCCCTTCCGATTCGAGCTGAGAAAGGATGGCGACCAGCAGTGCAGATAGCGCTTCTGGGGTCATAGTAAGCCTTAAGGTAGCCGATTCGTGGGTATCCAACAATCATACCGAACCTGCCTTGCTGGTAGTCTGGAACCACCCTTTGGCCCCTATAGCTCAGGGGATAGAGCGTCGCTCTCCGGAGGCGAAAGCGCAGGTTCGAATCCTGCTAGGGGCGCATGACTGAAATACTTCATTTCTTGAACCCTGAATATCTTCTAGCCACTTTTGGTCAGTTGTTCTTTGCCATCGCCTGTCTGATGATCTTTGCTGAGACCGGGCTACTGGTTGGCTTCTTTCTACCTGGCGACTCACTGCTTTTCGCGCTTGGGTTATTTATCGCCTCCGGTCAGATTGATGTGCCGCTTTGGTTGGCTGTGCTGTTGCTTGCAGTCAGTGCATTTGCCGGCGATCAAACCGGTTACTGGATCGGGCGAAAGCTAGGCCCGGCGGTTTTCAACAAGCCGAAGTCGAAACTCTTTCACCCTAAGAACGTTGAAGCAGCGCACAACTTCTTCGAGCGCTACGGTTCTCGCGCGGTCATCCTGGCTCATTTCGTGCCAGTCATGCGTACCTTCATTCCGGTTTCCGCAGGAATCGCAAAGTTGGAATGGCGTAAGTACACCGCATACAACCTGATTGGAATCGTCGGCTGGGCGGTGGGAATCACTCTGGCTGGCGCTGCCCTCGGAAGTAATGCCTGGGTAAAGGCAAATCTCGAACTAGTGCTGATCGCGTTCGTCCTGATTTCTTTCATCCCAATCGCGCTCGAAGTATGGCGCAACTGGAAGAAACGCTAAGCGTTCAAATACTCGATTAACTGACTCAGGGCTGACGCTCTGTGGCTAAGTGCATTCTTAACCTCTGGCTCGAGTTCGGCAGCGGTTACTTCAAAACCTTCTGGAATGAAGATCGGGTCGTAGCCGTGGCCGTTTGTGCCGCGCTCTTCGTGGGCGATGCTCCCCTGCCAAAAACCTGTAAAAGAAAGCTCGTTTTCACCATCGACATAGGCAATAGTGCAGATGAACGCTGCGGCACGATGTTCGTCTCGAACGTCACCGAGTTGTTTCAACAGCAGGCGGCGGTTTTCCATGTTGTCGCGCCCACCGGCCCAGCGGGCACTGAAAATACCTGGTGAACCGCCCAGGATTTCCACCGCAAGGCCCGAATCATCGGCAATCGATGGAAGCCCGGTGTGAGCGAACGCCGCGCGTGCCTTGATGAGAGCGTTCTCTAGGTAGCTGATTCCGTCTTCAACCGGCTCCGGACCGTCGTAGCCGACCAAATCTAAGCCAGGAACGGCAGGTTCCAGAATCGCACTTAGCTCGGCAAGCTTCCCGGCATTGTGACTGGCAAGGACCAGCTCCATTACGCCAAAGCCGCCTTCTGAATCTCGGTCAAATCTTTACAACCTTTGAGAGCCAGATCCAGCAAAGCGTTGAGCTCATCGCGGTCGAACGGTACTCCCTCGGCCGTACCCTGAACTTCAACAAACTTGCCGGCACCGGTGACCACCACGTTCATGTCGGTTTCGGCGCGAACATCCTCGACATAGGCGAGATCAAGCTGTGGTTGACCGTCGATGATTCCAACCGAAATGGCTGCCACCGAGTCGCTCAAAACATTTGCCTTAGCAGGGATGTGGCCGTTGGCCTTACCCCAAGCGATGGCATCGGCAAGGGCGATGTAGGCGCCGGTAATGCTGGCGGTTCGGGTGCCACCATCGGCCTGCAACACGTCACAGTCGATCACGATGGTGTTTTCGCCCAATGCTTTCACATCGACGATTGCGCGCAGGCTTCTACCAATCAGGCGGGAAATCTCGTGGGTGCGGCCGCCAATTTTCCCCTTCACCGCCTCGCGGTCAGAGCGAGTGTGCGTGGCGCGAGGAAGCATCGAATACTCGGCGGTCACCCAGCCTTCACCCTTACCGACCTTCCAGCGTGGAACCCCAGCGGTAAAAGAGGCGGTACATAAGACCTTGGTCCCGCCAAATGAGATCAGGGCGCTACCCTCGGCATGGTCCGACCAGCTGCGCTCAATCTTTACTTCGCGAAGGTCGTCGTTGTTTCTGCCGTCGGCACGGTTACCCATTACTACTCCTAGATGTTTTCGACCTTGACGACCTCGGGTCCGAGGAAGCGTCTGGCCAGTTTTTCAAAAGAATTAGTGTCACCGGTTGCCTGGAACCGATACGAAGGGGCGTCGTGCGATGAGCGAAGCAGATGTTCCGAGTTGAGGGTGCGGTAAACATCTTTGGCGGTCTCTTCTGCACTGGAAACCAGCGTCACGCCATCACCCATGACATAACTGATTGCTCCGGTAAGCAGCGGATAGTGGGTGCAACCCAGGACCAGCGTGTCTACCCCGGCGTCGCGAATCGGGCCCAAGTATTCCTCGGCGACCTTCATAAGCTCTGGCCCAGAGGTGATTCCGCGTTCAACAAAGTCCACGAAAGCCGGGCAAGCCACCGAAGTGATTTCGATGTCCACCGCTGCCGCGAAGGCGTCGTCGTAGGCTTTCGAAGAAACGGTTGCATTGGTACCGATCACGCCGATTCGCTTATTGCGAGTCGAAGCCACCGCGCGACGCACGGCCGGCTGAATCACCTCAACTACCGGAATACCGAGCGAGACCGTGTAGCGCTCGCGGGCATCTCGAAGCACTGCCGCCGATGCGGAGTTACAAGCGATCACCAAGAGCTTCACGCCCTCGGCGACCAGACGATCCATCACATCCAAGGCCAGACGGCGAACTTCTTCCAGTGGACGCGGCCCGTATGGCGTATTAGCCGTGTCTCCCACGTAAATGATGGATTCGTTTGGAAGCTGATCGATGATGGCACGGGCGACGGTTAGCCCACCCACGCCAGAGTCGAAGATTCCAATCGGTGCATCATTCACAGAAGTAAGTCTAGTTACGGCTGTCTGTGACACTAGGTAGGCTGGTTGTCGTGCAAAAATCAACCGCGCTGCTAACCGACCGCTATGAACTCACCATGATTCAGGCGGCTCGTCACTCCGGTCTGGCCGGACGTGAGTGCGTGTTTGAAATGTTTAGCCGCTCACTCCCTGGCGGTCGCCGCTACGGCGTAGTGGGAGGAACCGGACGGCTACTGGAACTAATCAAAGATTTTCGATTTGGTGACAGTGAACTGGAATGGCTCCGAAAAGACCAAGTCGTCGATAGTGAGACCATCGACTTCCTCGCGAATTACAAATTCAGTGGAAACATTTGGGGCTACCGGGAGGGAGACGCGTATTTCGGCTACTCCCCTGTGCTTGTGGTTGAAGCGCCTTTTGAACAGGGCGTGGTTTTGGAAACCCTGATCCTTTCGGTGATGAACTACGACAGCGCGGTTGCCTCCGCGGCGTCACGTATGCGCTCGGCTGCTGGTAAACGCTACCTCGCTGAAATGGGCGGCCGGAGAACCAGCGAGCAGGCGGCCGTTGCAGCTGCTCGCGCTGCTTACATAGCAGGATTCGATGCCACATCAAACCTCGAGGCTGGCCGCAGCTGGGGTATCCCAACCATGGGCACAGCCGCTCACGCGTTCACCCTGCTTCACGACAACGAGGCGGAGGCGTTCAAAGCTCAGGTCGAAACCTTCGGGGTCGGCACCACACTTTTGGTGGACACCTACAACACCGACGAAGGTGTTCGCAAAGCAATTGAAATCGCCGGCCCAAATCTGGGCGCGGTTCGAATCGACTCTGGAGACCTCGGTGTCGAAGTCACCCGAGTACGTGCGCTATTGGACGCGCTTGGAGCAACCAAGACTCAGATCACTGTTACTAACGACCTGGACGAGCACGCAATCGCCGCTCTAGCCGCGTCACCGGTCGATCGCTACGGAGTAGGAACCTCGGTGGTAACAGGCTCAGGTGTTCCGACAGCAGGCTTCGTTTACAAACTGGTTGCCCACAAAAATGAAAGCGGCGACTGGGTTTCGGTTTCCAAGCGTTCGGCAAACAAAACCAACATCGGTGGTCGAAAACAAGCTATTCGTGAAATCAAGTCGGGAGTAGCAACGAAGGAACTGCTCGCTGCCGGTCACCTAGTTGATGTAGGTAGAGAGAACCGCGAGTTGCTAGTGCCGCTTGTTGTAAACGGTGAAATTGATAACCAGTATCTCGGTGCAGCTGGCGTTGCAAAGGCAAGGGAACTTCATCACCAGGCCGTTGCTGAACTTCCAGCCCAGGCATTCCGCTTCCAACGCGGAGAACCGGTAATTCCTACCGAATTTATTTAGCTGTCTGAAGACTTCGGGTCTTCAGGACGCAGGCCGTCGTAGATTTCCTGACAAATTGGGCAAATCGGAAACTTCTCAGGATCTCGGCCCGGCACCCAGACCTTGCCACAGAGAGCGTGAACCGGAGTGCCAAGCACCGCAGACTCCACAATCTTTTCCTTGCGCACATAGTGCGAGTAGCGCTCGTGGTCGCCAGGCTCTAGATGCTCAACCTTTTCTTCAATGAGGACATCGCCAGAAGATTGCGGGATGGTCTCCTGAGCTTTCATTACTTGGTCACCTGAAGACTGCCGAGAGTCACGGTGGTGTTTTGGGGTTTGCCGTTTCGCAGGAACTCAACTGTTGCGGTGGCACCAGCCGGTTCCCAGCGAACTGCGGCGGTAAGGTCTCCCGCTTCAAGGATGATCTGGTCGTTGAATTTGGTTACGACATCTCCGGCTTTTAGACCGGCACTTGCCGCAGCGCCACCGGCGGTAACTTCCTTGATCAGAGCACCAACCGAGAACGAGGTGCTGGCCTTTTCATCAAAAAGTTGATCAGTGACGAGCGCACCGAGCAAGCCATGGGTGGCTTTGCCGTCCTTGATAATTTCGTCCGCGATGCGCTTGGCAACGTTGGACGGAATCGAGAAGCCGACTCCAATATTTCCAGATTGGCTGTCGCTTGAAGAAGATCCAGTTGATGCAATCGCCACGTTGATGCCGATGAGTTGACCCTTAGCATTTACCAAGGCACCACCCGAGTTGCCTGGGTTAATGGCGGCGTCGGTCTGAATCACTCTGAGGCTGACCGGAGCCGAACCCGCGTTTCCATTCCAAAGCTGTAGGCCACCATCTTGAGGTGCCGAAGAGTTAGAAACCGAGATGGTTCGGTTTAGGGCCGAGATGACACCGCTGGTGACCGATTCGGTGAGGCCAAGTGGAGAACCGATTGCTACCACAGGGTCGCCGACATTTAGTTTCGACGAGTCGGTGAATTCGATTGCCTTGAAACCGGTTCCCTCAACCTTGATAACTGCAAGGTCGTTCATAGGATCGGTGCCAACAATTTTGGCAGTATAGGTTTTCTTGTCGTAGGTCTGTACTTCAACGGTAGGGTTACTGCTCTGACCGTCAAGGGTGACAACGTGGTTGTTGGTGAGAATGTATCCGTCGGAGTTTAGGAATACTCCGGAACCGGAACCACCTGCAGAAGAATCGCCAACATTGATGGTTACGACGCTGGCCATGGCAACGGTTGCCGCGCCACTGACCCAATTGACGTCTGAATTTCGGTTGACCACAACTGGGGTTGGTAGGGTTCCAAGGTAGTAGCCGCTAACCCCGATTAGTGCTCCGAATAACGATCCAACCATTGCTCCGAGAATGACTCCAGTGGTTGCGCTGATGCCAGTCTTCACCTTTCGAGGTGCCGCTGGAAGCGGATTTGCCGGGCTTACTGGCTGATCAAAGAAGAACTGTCGGTTTTGCTGGTCGCTCATAACCCAAGTTTAAGCAAAGAAACCTGTGAGGTTTCTGAATATCAGCATCCAACTGCCTGAATGCGTTGAATGCAGTTCCAATGCACCAGCACTACCCTGGGCTTTTTCAGCGCAGCGCCACCAACCTGGATCGTGAGCGGTGTTGCATTGACCGTAATTAAACCGGGCAAAGGCATCCAGCCACTCTTCCCAATAATTCGATAGGTGACCGAATAACTCACAGCCAACTTCACCAAGTATTTACCGCTCTTAGCCCAGGAGTGAGCAACCAATGCGCTCGAAGAATCTACCCCGTCCGCAAAATTCCAATAGAAACCCACCGGATGGAATTTCACTTGCGCCGGATACCAAAGCAGCAAACGGTTTTTGGTGTGAACTTTGGCGAGAGCAGTGAGGTCGAGCGGTTCACCAACTTGCAAAGACCCTTGTTTGCTGAGCTGAATCCCAGGCGCTTTTGGGGAGACCGTGAACTCATTTTTCCAAGTCACTTGCTTGGCTGGTTTTTTTGAAGGCTTTTTCTTGACGGGAGTTTTTGGTTTCGGTAGCAATTTCCAGATTTCGTTACCGCAAACTTTGGCAGAAATTGTTCCGACCTGGCCCGAGTATTTGAGAGCGCCAGACTGACCTCCTGCAACCTTGCAGCTGGCCGCATGCGCAATTCCCGATGGTGCCAGTGCCGGAAAGAACACCGCCAAACAGATAGTGAGTGCGAGCCAAGGTTTCAACATGGCACAAGATTAGGAAGATTTGAGATTCGACCAGATTTTTTATCCACAGGTTAAAGCAACAGACCCGATCGAAATTCGATCGGGTCTGTTTTCTAGTTGCGGAGGCAGGATTTGAACCTACGACCTCCGGGTTATGAGCCCGGCGAGCTACCGAACTGCTCCACCCCGCGGTGTGAGTTCAGTTTAGCACGAAGCGGTCGCTACTTGCTAGCCGCCTTCTTAATGGCAGCGATTGCATCCTTCAAATCCTGAGCTGCCTTACCGTAGGCGGCCCAGTCTCCCGCCTTCATGGCAGCGTCTTGACTATCCAAAGCCTTCTGGGCTGCATCAATCGCTGCGGTCAGGTTGGTGACATTTGGATCAGTAGGTTCGCCAGTACCTGGATCGATCACCGGCGTTCCGAACAACGAACTCAAAGCACCCTCGAGTGTGTCTTCGAAGGCAATCTTGTCGCCGAAAGCAACCAGCACCTTCTTGACCAGAGGGAAGCTGGTTTCACCAGTGGACTGGATGTAGACCGGCTGAACGTAAAGCAAACCGCCGCCGACCGGAAGGGTCAGTAGATTACCGCGAAGCACCTTGGTAGAGCCCTGCTGAAGCAGGTTCAGAAGCTTGGAAACCTCGGGGTCGGTGGTGAACTGGTTCTGCACCTGACCAGGGCCAGGAACGACCGAGTTCTTCGGCAGCACCAGAAGCTTCAGCTTTCCGTAATCGCTGGCAATCTGACCCTTGGCTCCCCCGGCGTCCGAGTTGGCCAAAAGATAACCGGTTAGCACGCTTCGGTTTGACTCACCCGTCGAACGAGGAATGAATCCGGTGTAAAGCGAGAAGTCAGACTTGGTCGAGCCCGGTGCCTGCATGGTCAGGTAGTAAGGAGGCTGGTAAGAAGTGCTGTTGGTATCGCTCGAAGGGTCGTTTGGCACCATCCAAGCATCCTGCTGCGAGTAGAAGGCGCCGGCTTCGGTCACGTGGTACTGGCCGAGAATTCCACGCTGGATCTTGAACATGTCTGCCGGGTAGCGAACGTGGCTCAAAAGATCTGCAGACATCTCACTCACCGGCTTGACGATGCCGGGGTAAACCTTGGTCCAGGTCTTGAGGATAGGGTCCTCAGCATCCCACGCGTAAAGAGTTACGCTTCCGTCGTAAGCATCAACGGTTGCCTTCACTGAGTTGCGAATGTAGTTGATGTCTGGTCCGTCGAGCGTGATTGAAGAATCGGTGGCCGCTTCACCAAAGTTCTCGGCACGAGAGTATGGATACTGCGACGAGGTGGTGTAGCCATCAATGATCCACTTGATGCGTCCGTCAACAACCGCAGGATATGGATCGCTGTCCAAGGTCAGGTAAGGCGCTGCCGCAGCAACTCGATCGATTGGATTGCGGTCGTAAAGGATTTGCGACTTATCCGAGATGGCATCAGATAGCAGAATCTGCTCACTGGAGAACTTGATTGCGTAAGCCATACGCACGAACCAGTTGTCTAGCTTCGGTCCGCCATCACCAGAGAAAGTGGTGTAGGTCTGCTCAGCACCCTCTGAGCCACCAGGGTAATCCATCTCGCGGTCCTTGCCGGTGCCACCGACAATCGAATACTCCGGAGAATTTTCGCCGAAGTAAATGCGAGGCTCGTACTCACCCAAGGCACCCTCGGTTGGGATTCCCTTCTGGAAGAAGATTGGCTGACCATCGCTGTCACGCTGGTTACCGTAGGCAGCAACCATTCCGTAACCGTGGGTGTAAACCAGGACGTTGTTGAACCAAGACTGTGAATTACCGAGACCACTCTGGTTTAGTTCACGAGCCGCAATTACGGTGTCTTGAACCTTGTCGCCCACCTTATAGCGATCAACATCTAGGTCGCTCGTGAAGTTGTAGTACTGGCGATATTGTTCGAGCTGTCGGAACGAGGCCGATACCAGCATCGGGTCGATGATTCGGATGTTTGCCGTCGTGGAGGCGTCCTTTAGCAGGTCTTCTTTGGTGGCCGTGGTTTTGGCGTTGTACTCGATGGTTTCAACATCATCAAGACCATAGGCGTAGCGAGTGGCTTCGATGTTGCGCTGAATGTACTCGCTTTCGAGAGTTCTCTCGTTTGGCACAACCTGGAAGGTCTGCACGATCCATGGGTAAATCCCGCTGATAACGATGGAGCTGACCACCATAAGCGCCGTAGCCAGAATCGGTAGCTTCCACTTTCCAATGAATCCGCCGACCAGGAATAGCACGGCGACGATTACTCCAATTCCAGCGATGATTTGCAAACCTGGAATCGAGGCGAAAACGTCGGAGTAAGTCGCTCCGGTGTAAAGACCTGAAGAACTGGTCATGGTTTTGTACTGATCCAGCCAAATTGAAGCAGCTTCAACTGCCATGTAGAGGGCAGCCATTACGCCGATTTGAATTCGGGCACCCTTAGAAATCGTGGTTGACTTTCCAGCAAGTTTTAGGTTTCCGTTTACGGCGTGTAGGAACACCGCTCCCAGTGTGGTCGCCAGAAATAAGAACGAAGCAAAGGTGACCAACCAGTTTAGGAAAGGTAACTGGAACATGTAGAACGAGGCGTCCAAACCAAACTGAGGATCTTTCTTACCGGTGTCGGTTGAGTTGAAAAACATGAGAGCCTGCTGCCAGCGTGGAGCTGCGGCAAGAGCCGAAACAATACCGGCCAAGATCGGGGCGCCCCACTGCAAAATCTTTTTGAAGGCTGGTAGCTGTTCGCGAATCTGCGCTAGCGGGTCGTTCATAGTCTTTGGACGAACATAAAGCGGTTTGGTTTTTTCAATCGCCCAGAGGTTCACACCAATTACCAGCGCCGCGAGGAGCCCGACAGAAACGGCGAGTAACGACTGAGTAGAGATTTGCTTGTAAAGCACACTCTCAATCCCGATTTGCTTGTACCAGAGAACCTGGGTGTAAAAGCTGGAGCTGGCCAGAAAAGCAACAGCCAAAACAGCGAGGATGATTAGGGAAAGACGTGCTGGGCGAAGAGCCTTAGGTTTCATAACTCAAATCTACTTGAGGGTACAGGCAGGGAACCTAGAAAGATCACCATCGGCGGCAATTACCTTTAGAACCTCTAGAGCTCCGTGCAGGTCATCAACCGGAATTACCGTTAGGCCTTCCGGCTCAAACCCCACAATATCGCGACAGTTGGAGCGGGGAGCGAGAAAGTACCAGTCACCCGCGAGGAGAGCGCCGGTCATCTTCATACGGATACCACCGATTTCGCCAACGGTTCCATCGGCTTCTATGGTTCCGGTTCCGGCTATCGCCTTGCCTCCCGTTAGTTGACCTGGAGTTAGCTTGTCGATTACCCCGAGTGCGAAAATTAGCCCGCCCGATGGGCCGCCGATGTCGTCCAGGTTGAATTTGATAGAAGTTGCATCCGCAGTTGAACCAAGTTCACGCAATGCCGCTTTCACGGCTGAGGTCTCGGCGTCTTGGAAATTCTGCTTTTGTTCGGCATCGGTTTCTTCGGTGGTTTTACCGAGTGGATAGACACTGTCGAGAGGAAGAATTATCTGATCGGTTGAAATATAAGCTTCCAACAGACTCAGTAACGAGGGTGTCTCACCTGGAGATCCGTAAGTGGAAACCGTAGTAAGGTCCAGCACGCCAACACTTGACTCGCCTTCCCCACCGGAAATCTCAATAACCTCTTTGCCATCGACTTCGCCCAAGACGTTGAAGGTTGGTCCAGGTTTGACGATCACGTACGGCAGAGGAACCACGAACGCAGAAACCATGGCAAGTGCCGACACAACAGTCAGCGCCTGACCTAAACGTTTCCTGACAAGTGCGCGCATGTCTTATAAGCCTAGGTCCTAAGGGGATAACCTTGGGCTGAGGTGAAAACTTGAGTGAAGACGAAAACCCGCAAAACTTCGATCCAGAAGAGTTTGCCAAGTTCCTCCAGGAACTGATCAACGGCGGTGGCAACATCAATGCCGAAGAGCTCGCCAAGATTTCCGGACTACCCAATGACCCCGCGACCATAAATGCCTTATTGGCCTCACTCAAACAGGCAATCACTCAGGGTGACAGTCAAACCGTCGACGGCGTGAATTGGACTTTGGCTTCACAGCAAGCCATCAACGCGGCCCGAGAAGGCTCAAATTCAAACCTTGATTCGATCCGCAGCGGACTAACCGAGGCCATCAACATCGCCGGTTTGTGGTTGGACCAAGCAACCGATTTGAGCGCATTAGCCAGCGAACCAAAAGTGGTTAGCCGCGAGGTTTGGGTGCAGGACGCACTCCCCCTCTTCCAAGAACTCGCTGGGCCAATCGCCAAAAGGGTGGCTGTGGCTCTGGCAGAAAATATGTCTCAAAATCTCCCCGAGGAACTTGCCGGATTATCCAAAGGCGCAGAAGGAATTATGCGCTCTGCTGGCGGCGCTCTCTTCGCAATGCAACTGGGCCACACCCTAGGAAAGTTGAGCCACGAGGTGCTAACTGGCGGCGACATCGGCCTTCCTTTTTACAGCGAGGCGCGCGCTGCGTTCGTACCAGGCAATCTCAAAGAATTTGTGACTGAGAACGAACTGGCCCAAGATCAGGCGCTGATTTACCTAGCGGTTCGCGAACTGGCTTATGCCAGGCTCTTCAAGCACAGCCGTTGGTTGCGTGAATCGGTCATCACCCAGCTCACCAACTATGCGTCGGAGATTCGCATCGACGCAGAAGCCATGACCGAACTCGCCAGTGAGATAACTCCGGAAAACGCCGAGGCCCTAAAGAGCGCCCTAGAGTCTGGAGCTTTGCTGGCCGAACGCACCGAAGACCAGCAGGCTGCTCTAGCAGGTATCGAACATCTCTTGGCACTTGTAGAAGGCTGGGTCGATTCAGTCACCGATAGAGCCACCACACTGCTACCGTCCAAGTTAGGAATTCAAGAGGTCATGCGCCGGCGCAGAGCTACCAGTTCGCCCGCACAGAGCACGTTTGCAACGCTGGTCGGCTTGGAACTGCGACCAAAGCGCTCCCGCGAGGTGGCAGCATTTTGGAGTGAACTTTCGGGACGTCTCGGAGTGGCCGGTAGCGATGAACTTTGGAATCATCCAGACCTGCTACCCACACCGGCGGACATCGATGACCTAGATGCGTTCTTAGCCAGGCGCGTCAGTGGAGACGACCTGGACCAAGCGCTAAAGGATCTACTCGGCGAGTGACGTTGTCTGTGGAGAATTGACTCCCTGCTCTGACTGACCGGCGCGAGCATTCTCTGGTGACCATTCAAATCAATCCCAGCAAGCTTCCGATTTGGGTTGGCGAAAGCGAACTCCAACTTGGGGTTTCACCCGACGCGCAAATACTTAGCGACCTAAGCAATGCTCAGGAAAGACTTTTGCATCTCCTGTTTCAACCGACGCCGGATCAACAGCTCAATTTGCTCGGAGACAGCGTTGGCCTGGACGAAGCAGAAACCAACGAGTTCGTCAAAAGCCTGAAACCCAGCCTCCTGAACGCCGCAGGCGCTCGAAACCAAGTCACCGTAGAACTGCGCTTCGCTGAACTTATGCGGATTGCATTCGACACTGACCGCGTTGCAGAAGACGTATTAACTGCGCGCTCTAAAGCTGGGGTTGTGATCGAAGACCTAAATCGAACCGGGCTCATGTTGATTAGAGGTTTGAGCGAGATGGGGTTTCGGAACTTTTTCACCTCCGACTACGAAAAGGTGAAGAAATCCGATCTGGGTGAATTGGGATACCCACACGAATCAACTGGGATTTCAAGGGTCACTGCGGTCAGAGCAGCGCTTGGTGACTTTGGAACTTTGCAATTCGAAACAGCTAAGCAACGCCGAGATCTTCGGGTGCTTTCCTCAAACCACAGCATCTCTCCTGCCAGATATCGCGACCTAACCCAACCTCACCTGGCGATCGAATACGGCGTAGAAGCGATTGAAGTTTCTTCCGTAGTCAAACCGAGACAAACTCCATGCATCGGCTGTCGCGACCTTTGGCGAAGCGAATCGGACCCAAACTGGTGTAATCGAACGATTCAACTTTCGCTTAGACGAGACCACCTCGACGATGCAGCGGCCTTGTTAGTCGCAATTTCACTCGCAGCAAAAAACATATGTAATTTCATCGATGGGCAAGACTCAGGCACGGCGTTCGAAGTGAGGTTAAAAACCCGTTCTTTCCGCGAAATCGGTCACCAGCGGCACCCGGGTTGCAAGTGTGCGCAATTAGAAGCCGAGAACCTCAAGAAACCTTGACGCGGCTCTCGGGCGCGCGGTCAGCGCATCAAACTGGTAGTAACTCAACTGAAGTTGCTTCCTGGCTCGAGTGAGCCCAACGTAAAGGAGTCTTCGTTCCTCGTTGATCTCCTGCTCGCTCTTGGCGTAGCTGATTGGCAGAAGCCCTTCATTCAAGCCAACTAGGAACACGCTGTCCCACTCGAGACCCTTAGCTGCGTGAATCGTGGAAATCGTCACCGCCGGACGCACCGGTTCGTGCTGAGAACGAATTCGCTCGTCAATTTCTTTCACAAAATCTGCAACCGTAGAGCCGGACGGCAGCTCGTCGACGATATTGACGAAAGAGTTAATGGCATCCCACTTTTCAAAAACGGCACCGGGTTCGTTGGGCGCAACAGACTTCCAGCCCAAGGCACGAGCAGCATCGGTGACCACCTGATAGACGGGCTTGTCATTAGGCAAAATCGTTTCAGCTCGAACCAAACGAATGAGTTCAAGAATTTCTTTTCGGCTGAAAAAGCGCTCCCCACCGCGCACCTGATAATCGATACCCTCGGCCGCCAAAGCTTGTTCAAATACTTCTGATTGAGAGTTGATTCGGTAAAGCACGGCAATTTCCTGCGGCTTCACTCCCTGCTTCAACTGACGCTTGATAGCCGATGCGGTGTTTTGCGCTTCCGTGACCGCGTCCTTGGCTACCACCAGTTCCGGCTCCACGCCAGAACCACTCTGGGCAATAAGTTCACCCATCATGGTCTCCCCTCGAATGAGGCGGTTGGCCAGTTCCAAGATATTTGAGGTTGAACGATAGTTACGAGTTAGGTTCACCACCGTTGCATCCGGATAGGTTTTGTCGAAATCGAACAAGTAACTGCTCGATGCGCCGGTAAACGAGTAAATGGTCTGATTTGGGTCGCCAACCACACAAAGATCATTGCGATCCCCAAGCCAGGCATCGAGCAGTGCGTGTTGCAGTGGCGAGATGTCTTGGTATTCATCCACGGTGAAAAATCGGTATTGCTGTTGAATGTGCGAAAGGACTCTAGGCTCAGCTTGCAACATGCCGAGAGTCAGAATCAAAACGTCTTCCCAGTCAACCTTTTGGCTCTTGATTTTGGCCTGTTCATAGGCTTCCATCACGGCAACCAACTTCTCGGAAGTTAGCGACGCAACACTCGGACGACCCGGCGCTTCTGCTGCGAATTGATCCATGGAACGCATCGTAAATTTGCGCCATTCAATTTCGGCAGCTATGTCGCGAATCGCGGCCGAATCAAACTTGAAGCCAAGTTCGGCACCAACTTGGTTGATCAACTGCGCCTTACCGGTCAGGACATTAGGAGCAGGAACGCCCGCTAACTGGGGCCAGAAGTATTCAAGTTGACTGAGAGCAGCGGCGTGAAAAGTTTTTACGGAAACACCCGGAATTCCAAGGGTACGAAGTCGAGCTCGCAATTCTCCCGCTGCCCGATTGGTGTAGGTGAGAGCAAGAACTCGGTTCGCTGCAAATTGTCCGTTGGCAATTCCGTAGGCGATTCGATGCGTTACCGTTCTGGTTTTGCCAGTGCCGGCACCAGCCAAAATGCAGGTCGGGCCATTGAGCGAAGTGGCAGCTTCCGCCTGCTCTGGGTCTAACGCCTCAAGGAGTTGTTCTGGGTTCATCGAGCGGTCGAATCCTCCAAAGTTTGCCCTAGCCAATGCTCAATGATGGCACGGGCAATCGACATTCGGCCCGGTAGGAGAATCTGGTCTGACTCAGCGATAAGTTCGTCGCGGGAGAACCAGCGAAGTTTGACAATTTCCTCGCCATCCGGAACCACATCACCGCTTACATAGCGAGCGGTAAAACCGAACATCAGCGAATACGGATAAGGCCAGGCTTGAGAACCGACAAACTTTGGCTCCGCAACGATGATGCCGGCCTCTTCGTTCATCTCGCGAATCACAGCCGCCTCAAGCGATTCCCCCGGTTCCACAAAACCAGCCAAGATGCTGAAGCGGTTACTCTCCCACGCTCCCTGCGAGCCCAAAAGAATTCGATCCTGATCATCGAGGATGCCCACGATTACCGCAGGGTCGGTTCGAGGGTAAAGTTCACGACCTTCGGCCAAGCATTTTTTCACCCAACCGGCATGGACTACTTCCGTATCGGCACCGCAGGCTGGGCAGTAATTGTGAGTTTCATGCCAGTTCGCCAGCGCCAAGGCTTGGGCAAAAATAGAGGCCTCATCAGCCGATAAGCCGAGTCCGGTTTTTCTCAGTTGGTGCCAATTCTGGTCATCAGGTTCCAGGTGCGACGCCTGAACCTCGTCCAAAGTCGCCAGGATGTAGGCAATCCCGGTTTCTATTGATTTCCCCAGGTACGCCGTTGGGGAGACTTCTGCCAACTGACTAGCACGAAACAACTTCAGGCTCGCATCTGCAGAAACTAAGGTGCGCTGATCGTGAAGGACAATGACCTGCGCTTCATCGCTTGCCCAAAGTTCCGAAAGGAAGTTTGGCTTAGTTCTGCTTAGGGCATCGCGGTCTAGTGCTATCGCAGCCAAAGGTAGATTGAGACCCATTGGATCGCTCAAAATTCTCCACCTTTCGCTAAGCAGATGCGTGGCGTAACACCCAAGCAAGTAACTTGTTCTTTAATCTGAACTTATGGCAAGTTCTCCCTTGATTTTAGCGGCGCTGGCAAAGGCCGCTCTCCCGTCGTACCAGTTCAAGTCGGTTGCTACGCTACCGTCCAACGGAACCGGCCCGATTGACTCGGTTTTGCTTACCGACACCGAGGGAGTGCAATACGTCATTCGCGAGTCTAAGAACGGCTCCGGAAACCTCAAACTTGCCGGCGACAACCAGGCTGCCAAATTGGCTAAGAGCTCCGGCCATTTACCATTCAAAATTCCAACCCTTATTGGTGAGACTCGAAACCAGCGAGGCAATACAGTTCAGGTTCTCGAATTCATTTATGGCAGCGCTGTTGACCTACATTCTTTGAGCGCTAGCGACGAACTCGTGCCACCCCTTGGTCGTGCCATTGCTAGCATCCACAACCTTTCCGCCGACCGCCTTCGACAGGCCGGAGCTCCCGAGTTCAATTCAAACCAGATTCGAGATGCCAGACTTGCCGAACTAGACAAGGCTGCGGCAACCGGAATGGTTCCGGCTTCGCTGCTCCAGCGTTGGGAAAATGCTCTTGAGGATCTAGACCTATTCCGCTTCAAAGAGTCGGTCATCCACGGCAACCTCGTTAGTGAAAACATTCTCGAACTCAACGGAGAAGTGAGCGGAGTGCTTGGCTGGTCTAGTTTGCGAATTGGCGACCCTGCAGAGGACTTGGTTCCATACGCCGCCTCTGGAAACAACGAACTGCTCGATGCAGTGAAGTTCGCATACTTCGAAAACCGCTCAGACACGGATGCAAACCTGGCACAGCGTGCAACTCTTTACGCGGAACTAGACATTGCTCGCTACCTCGTTCAGATGCTCGCAGAGGGCAACCAGGCTGAAGCCGAATGGGCTGTCAGCGAACTCGAGGTTACTGCAGGCCTGGTTTCTAGTGGAGACGCCAGACTGCTGAGTACCAACGGTTTTGTAGCGCTCGCACCTTTGGTGGTACCGGACACTCACACAATTGTGACTGAAAGCGTCCCTGAGATCGCTCCCGAAATTGTTGAGGGCAGCGATTTGGCTACTCGCCCAATCGACCTACCGGAAAGCTCAGACGACCAGCTTTTCTAAGACTTTGTCCCATAGAGCTTGGAGTTCTTCTGCGCTCTGAACGTGCTCGGGTCTGATTTCCAGGTCGTCGGCGACGTAATAAAGGCAAACACCAACCTTTTCCGGATCAACTCCGTGCAGTTTAGTGAAAGCCATTCGGTAGAGAGCCAACTGCAGTGCGCGCTGGGCGATTTCGTCTTCGGTTACCGGTGGCTTTCCAGTCTTCCAGTCAACAATTTCATAGCCGTCTTCGGTTTCAAACACGGCATCCAGTTTGCAAATGAATGTGTTACCGCGAATAGTCACTTGGATTTCCGATTCAATGGCAAATGGTTTCATGTTGGCAAAGCGAGACTTTTCAAAAATTTCGCGCAACTCTTCAACGGTCTTACTCGTTACTTCGTCTTCGCCCGCAATTTCGACAGCATCGATTTCGTCCGAACCGGACAGCACTCCGAAACGAGCCTCAACCCAACTGTGGAACAAGGTGCCGGCCATGGTTTGCTTGTAGGGCTGCTCAGGCATTGGGCGACGGTACTTTTCAGCCACCTTCGGTAGTTCGTAAATGAAATCTTTGAACGCTGAAGCGGGAATACGAACCGGGAAACGAGCCTCATAAATTCGCTGTTGAAGCTCGTGCTGTTCGGCGAGTAATAGCTCGATCTGCCGGTCAATTTCTGTGGTGCTTGGGGCAGTCATTGATTTGGCAGCCTCTACAGATTCAGCCGCAGCCTCGACCTTTGGTCGGTGGTGTTCGCCTAGAGGTTCCATGGGCCACACTTCGGTCAAGCCCTGCAGATCAACGGGGTTGGCCGTTGATTCTGGGTAGGTAGGCAGTGGATTCAATGGGTCATCTGTGCGATCCATTACCTCAACCCTGGGGTCAACCAAAAGCGCGGCTTCTCGTAGAAAGACACTTGCTTCCGCCGCAGTTTTCAGACCGGGTGCCCATTTAGCTCCGCTGAGTAGCAGCTGCTGACGCGGACGAGTGAACGCCACGTAAGCAATTCGGCGATCCTCTCGAATCTGATACTCACGTTGAGCTTCGTCCTTGAAGGCTTCTACTCGCTTGAGCACTTCACTCTGGTTCACGCAACCGTTAATTGATAATTCCGGTAATGAGTTGCTGTCGCCACGCAGTCGATAAGGAAGCACCCCAGCCTTTAGCCAACCACGACGCTTTCTGGTGTCAGGGAATACCCCGTCGATCAACCTCGGTACGGCTACCAAGTCCCATTCGAGCCCCTTTGCACTGTGAGCGGTAATCACCTGAACCACACCGTTCTTGGCGCTCACCGAAGGAGTTTCGAAGCGTTCGAATTCGTTGGCATAGTCAAGCCACTCTAGGAAGCCACCGAGAGTTGGGTGGGTGCCTTGAGTGAAATTACCCACGACGGAATAGAAGGCATTCAATCTTGCCAGTGGCTCGACGCGTTTAGGATTTGCGGTTAGTTCGATGTCTAGCCAAAGTTCATCGGCAACTGCTTTGACGAACTCGGTCAACGGTAGACCGGTGTGGTTGCGAAGTGCTCGAAGTAGCTTGCCGCAGTTTCTTAGTGCAGCCAGACCCTGTGCGGTGAAATCTGGCAGTTGGCTGGCATCCTCTTCATCTACCAAGAGATCGAGGGCATCGATTAGTGAGCTCTCGGCTTCCTGCCCGCTTACTTTCTCGTCGCCGGTCTGCCAGAACTTCGCAACCTTCTTTGCATAGCGGTGAAGGCGCTGGAGGTCTTTTGGTTGCACCTGCCAGCGCGGGCCGGCTAGTAAACGCAGCAGGTGTGCTCCAGCCTGCGGGTAGTGAATGACTCTAAGAGCAGCGATGAGGTCGACAATTTCAGGAGATTCTAAAAGACCGCCCAGACCAACTACATCAACGCTCAAACCTTCACTTTCGAGTGCATCGGCAAAGTAATCCATGAACTTTCGGGTACGCATCAAAACGGCGGCGGTTGGCAGCTTACCTTCCGCATCTGCAACCATGTTCTGCTTGAACCAGGCAGCCAAGAACTTCGCTTCTGACTCCATGGTTTCCGCGAAACGAATGGTTACCTTGCCCTCGCCAGCATATGGCGATGGCTCTAGCGGATCAACTTCAACTTTGGCTAGCGCCGGACGATCGGAGAGGAAATTTGCCGGAACATTCAGATCGCTCAAAATGCTATTAGCGAGGTCGAGAACCACTTTGGGATTACGCCACGAGGTGGACAGCGGGAACTGCTCGACCTTGCGATCTTTGGTTCCAAAGATAGTGAGGAAGTCTGCCAGGTTGGATGCGGACGCACCACGCCAACCGTAGATTGACTGGTTGGGGTCTCCCACGGCAAAGACCGAGGTTTCTTTGAAAAGGCCTGCAAGTAATTTCGTCTGCAGCGTACTGGTGTCTTGGAATTCATCCAGCAGAACCTGCTTGTAGGTGGCTCGTTCGCGGTCGGTGACGAGGGTGCCAAGTTCGCGCACGGCACGCTCGGCCAAAGCCACCTGATCCGAATAGTCGATCATTCCTCGAGCGTGCTTTTCACGAATGAAGCCCTCGGCCAATTTGGCAAGCATCGGAGTGCTCAAAATGCCTTCGATCTCAGTCAGAAGTGACTGGTAGATCGGCTGTTCAGCAGATACCTTGGCACGTGCGGATGCTGGCAAAGCTCCGATTTCATTGACCAAGGATGCGATGTGTGACTCAACCTGATCGGCATTCACTCCGTGATCGGTCATGGCGCCGGCCAAGGCGAGCACGCCGTCGACGATCGTGTTTACGCTCAGCTCGGAGTCGAGGATCCTGGCATCGAGCTCTTCTCCGTAGCGCATCACCACTTCTCGTGCCAGTTGATATCGACTGGCATCGGTAAGCAGTAGTGCATCGTCCTCGAAACCCAGAGACAGACAGTAGTCGCGGTAGAGGGCGTTCGCATAGGAGTTGTAGGTGGTGATATTTGGTTGGGCAAAGTCTTTCTCCAGACCTTCAGGCCAAAGACTGGTTGTCGACAATACCGTGAGGGCGTTGGTAATACGCCTGGAGAGCTCAGAGGCAGCTTTGCGAGTGAACGTTAGCCCAAGGATTTCTTCTGGCCTGCAAATGCCGTTGGCAACCAGCCACAGTACT
>JBDKLJ010000005.1:0-31157 GCA_039806025.1 Actinomycetota bacterium
ATCGCTTACGTCCACGGTAAGGACATGCGCGACTCTCAGTTCCGCCTAGAGGGCTATCAGGCCGCCATGGACGCCCATAAACTCCCACATCGTATTGTCGAGATCGAGGGTGACTTCGCTGAGGTTGGTGGCGGTGAGGCGGCTAACAAGTTACTCAAGCAAAACCTTCCAACTGCCGTGGTTTGCAACAACGACCAGAGCGCCTTTGGGCTCACTCACCGCCTACTTCAGGCTGGCATTCAGATTCCCGCTCAGGTCTCGGTCACTGGCTACGACGACACTGTGGCGAGGTATCCGTTCCTAGACCTAACTACTGCTCGACAGGACCCTGATGACTTGGCACGTTTTGCTGTTCAAGACCTAGTGGCTCGCATCAAGGGAGAAAAGTACCTGTCAGAGACCTATCTAACACCCGCGAAGCTGATTGTGCGTTCAAGCACCGCCAAGCCACGCAAGACCGCAGCGTTGAAGGTCTAGCACGAGCAAGTAATTATTTACAATTTCGTTATCAAATTCCGCTTGCCTTGATTAGCACGTGCTAATGAAATCGTGTATTTTTGTTGATAGAGGAATTATTGCCTCTCGTCAGAATTACCGGTCAAGTGCCTATCGCTTGGCCGGTAATTTCTTTAAAAAGAATCGGCCCCGCTGTCTACTGCGGGGCCGATGGTCTTTATTGGCTAAGCGCCTTTTGTGGCGTTCTTTCGCTCATCGATGATGATTGCCACGATGATGATGCAACCCTTGACCACAATCTGCCAGAACGGAGACACGTTCATGAGGTCAAGACCGTTGTTGATGGTACCAATCAAAAGCGCACCTACAACAGTTCCCCAGATCTTTCCGATACCGCCCTTGAAGCTGGTTCCACCAACGATAACCGCGGTGATGGCGTCAAGTTCGATACCCTGTCCAAGGGTCGAGTTACCGGAACCGGTACGAGCCGACCACAAGATACCAGCCAGACCTGCTAGCAGACCTGAGATGGTGTAGATGATGATGGTCACACGTGGAATTCGGATACCAGAAACACGTGCTGCAACCTCGTTACCACCGATTGCGTAGACGTAGCGGCCGAACTTGGTGTAGCTAAGAACGAAGGTCGCAATAAGCGCAACACCGATGAACAGCACAACCGGTAGTGGAATACCAGACATTGGTTTGGCAGGGTCTGCGAATAGGTAGCCCTGGCCTAGGTAGTTGTACTCAGGCTTCAAATCCGAGAATGGACGTCCGTCACCGGTGTAAATGTAGGCAAGACCACGAGCAATCGACATCATTCCGAGTGTTGCGATGAATGGGGCCAAGCGGAACTTGGCGATAAGGATACCGTTTGTGAAACCAGCCAGTGCACCAACGCCGAGACCGGCCAAAATGGCTACAATTACCGGCACGTCGATGCCCTTGAACTTCACAAGGTCACCACCTGGCACCTGAGCAAGGCTCGCGGCCACAACAGCCGAAAGGCCGAGGATGGAGCCTACCGAAAGGTCGATACCGAGGGTGATGATCACGAAGGTCATACCGACACCGATGATACCGATAGCCGAAACCTGGCGAATAACATTCACTAGGTTCACAGGTGCAATTGAGTTTCCGTCGGTCATGATGGCCAAAGCCGTCACGAACAATGCGAGAACACCGATGATCATGTAGGTGCGTAGGAAGTGACCCCAGTCGAACTTCTTTTTTGCTCCGATTACCGGGTTCGATGCGGTGGTTGCTGTTTCTTTACTCACTTTGTTTCTCCTTGTTCCTTACGCAACTGCTTCATCGCTGAATCGGGTTGCAAGCTCCATAATCTTTTCCTGGGTAGCTTCTTTTCGGCTTACTTCGCCAACCAATTGGCCTTCACACATGACCACAACACGGTCACTCATGCCGAGAATTTCTGGCATTTCAGAGGAAACCATGATGATTGCCTTGCCCTGCTTGGCCAGTTCACTCATCAGACGGTGAATTTCCGACTTGGCACCGACGTCGATACCTCTAGTTGGCTCATCGATGATCAGAATGTCTGGGTCGGTTAGCAGCCAACGAGAAATCAGAACTTTCTGCTGGTTTCCACCGGAAAGGTTCTGGATTAGCTGGTTTAGCGAAGGGGTCTTTAGTGCCAAAGCCTGACGCTGCTCTTCGCATTGCTGCTCGATGTAACCACGACGAAGGACGCCGACGTTTGAGAAACGGTTCAGCGCGGCCACAATCATGTTGTCGCGTACCGAAAGTACACCCATGATGCCGGTCTTTTTACGGTCTTCGGTAAGCAGACCAAGACCCGCGGCGATTGCCTGGTGTGGCTCTCGAATCTTGACTTCCTTGCCTTTCACGCGGATCTTTCCAGACTCGGCAGGGTAGATGCCGAATACTGTTTCTAGAACCTCGGAACGACCTGAGCCCATGAGCCCTGCAAAGCCTAGGATTTCGCCGCGACGAACCTGGAACGAAACGTTGCGCACCTGACGTCCGCGGTTTAGCCCCTCAACCTCAAGAACAACCTCACCAATTTCGGCCTCGACCTTAGGGAAGAGCTGGTTCAGTTCGCGACCAACCATGAGCGAGATCAGCTTCTCGCGGTTCATGTTCGAAGCCTTCTCGGTGGCAACCCAGGTCCCATCGCGGAATACTGTGATTTCATCAGAAATTGAGAAAACTTCATCCATCTTGTGGGTGATGTAGATGATTGCGGTGCCTGCTTCGCGCAGTGCACGAATCATTGCGTGTAGTCGCTCTACTTCACGCTCGGTAATGGCTGAGGTCGGTTCGTCCATGATGATGATTTTGGATTCGAAAGCAATTGCCTTGGCAATCTCAACCATCTGCGCCTGAGCAACGCTCAGGTTTTTCATCTGAGTTGATGGGTCGATGCTGATGTTCCAGCGGTCGAATACTTCCTGGGTCTTTGCAATCATCGCCTTCTTGCTAACCAGACCGTATTGGTCGCGAATTTCACGACCTAGGAAAATGTTCTCGGCTGCGGTTAGCTCAGGAATGAACATCAATTCCTGGTGAATCATAGAGATTCCGCGGGCTAGGCCATCGCGCGGAGATTCGATCTTTACTGCCTCGCCATTGAGCGTGATCTGTCCTTCATCCAATGTGTAAACACCGGCAAGGATCTTCATAAGTGTTGATTTACCAGCACCGTTTTCTCCCATTAGAGAGTGCACTAGGCCTGGACGGAGGTTTAGCTGAACGTTGTTCAAAGCCAACACGCCTGGGAATCGTTTTGTGATGCCCTGCATCTGAACGATGTATTCACCCATTTTTGCTTCTTTCGCTTGCTACTTGTTATGTGTGTTGGCCGGGCAGGTTGCCCCACCCGGCCAACGACTACATTTTGACTCTAAGGCTTACTTGCCCTTGAAGTCGTTGATGTTGTCTAGGGTTACTAGCTGGTAAGGAACGTCAACGTAGTCAGCGACAGCCTTGCCGTTGATTAGGTCGATCGCAGCCTTAACTCCGCCGCCACCCTGGCCGCCAGCGTCCTGGAAGACGGTGGTAGCTAGTTCGCCAGCTTCAAGCGATGCTAGAGCGTCAGCGGTAGCGTCAACGCCACCAACTAGGATGCCGCCAGCACCAAGCTTCTTGCCTGCAGCCTTAAGTGCGTTGATAGCACCTAGAGCCATTTCGTCGTTGTTTGCACAAACGATGTCGAACTTGACACCAGACTGTAGCCAGTTCTCCATTAGAGCCTGACCCTTAGCACGGTCCCAGTCAGCAGCAGCGGTCTTTACAACCTTCATGCCGTTCTTAGCAGCAACGTCGTTGCAACCCTTGGTACGGTCTAGAGCGGCTTCGTTGGTAACTTCACCCTCCATGATGACTACGTCACCCTTGCCGCCGGCTAGCTTAGCTAGCTGCTCCATTTCTAGAGTTCCAGAAACAAGCGACTGCGAACCAACGTAAGGAACGCCTGCCTGGCCTGGGTTACGGTTTACGTAAACGATAGGAATGCCTGCAGCCTTAGCAGCGTCAGTCATTGGGGTAGCAGCCGAGGTGTCAACAGCAACTACAAGAATTGCGTCTACGCCCTGAGAAATGAAGTTCTCAACCTGGCTTAGCTGGGTGTCAACCTTGTTGTCAGCAGCAACAATGGTTAGCTCTGCACCCTGTGCGTCGGCTTCCTTCTGCATACCGTCAGCAACCTTCTGTAGGAAAGCGTCTAGTACAGGGAAAGTAGCACCGATCTTTACAGTCTTCGAACCGGTGTCTGCAGCAGGTGCACAACCGGAAAGAACAACTGCAGAAGCAGCAATAAGGGCTACAAGAGCACCCAATTTACCGAATTTCTTCATTGAACCTTACCAATCTAATAAATTGAGGACCTTTGGGTCTTTCGTTTCCCTCGGTCCCTCTCCAGGGCTTTCCTGAAAAGTAAGGAATTTTGTTTCTCGTCATTTGTAAACCTATCAACCAAGAAACGCTCTTTGTTAGGACATTAGGTCCTATGTTAACGAATCGTTACTTTCACGTGCTAGTAACCGATACCCCTTAAATACCAAGAGCCACCTAGGAGAATCGAACTCCTGACCTGCTCTTTACGAGGGAGCTGCTCTACCGACTGAGCTAAGGTGGCGTGTTATCGAAGATAACTAGAAAAGTTTACCCCTTACTATTAGGGTCATGACCTACACCTTCCCAACCCCAAATATCATCGATCCAAACTCTGTCACCTCTTATAGATGGGGAATCATGGGAGCGGCCGGCATCGCCGAAAGCTTCGTAGCCGGAGTTCAAAAGCACACCAAGCAGCAGATTGTCGCCGTGGCATCTAGAACGCCTGGAAAAGCCGAGGAGTTCGCAAAGAACTTTGGCATCGAAAGCCACGACAACTACGAGGACCTTCTTGCTCGCGAGGACATCGACGTCGTCTACATTCCAACGCTGCCGAGCCAACACAAAGACCACGCGCTGCAGGCGATCGCCACCGGCAAGCACGTGCTCATTGAAAAGCCTCTAACCCTAGTACCTAGCGAAGCCGCCGAAATTTTTGCCGCCGCTAAGGCGAAGGGCGTCCTAGCGATGGAAGCGATGTGGACCCGCTACCTACCTCAGTACGACATCATCCGTCAGTTACTCGAAAACGGAACCCTTGGCGACATCGAACTGGTCAACGTTGCAATGGCCCAAGCCAATCTCGAAATGTCAAGATTATGGAAAAAGGGACACGGCGACCCATTCTTCGATATGGGCATCTACCCGGTCAGCTTCTGCCAAACCTTCCTCGGCAACCCGGTCAAGATCACCGCTCAGGGAATCCTGAACCAAGACGGCATCGACGAAGAAACCTCAGTTCAGCTCACCTACGCCAATGGAGCCCGTGCCTACATTCTCGTTTCCGGCCGCGCAGGAGTCCCTGGCATCGCCCAGATTGCTGGCACCAAGGCAAAACTGGACGTTGGCCCAGAGTTTTTCATCCCAAGCAAACTCGAACTTCGCGACGTCGACTTCAACGCACCAGCAACCACTTGGAAAGACGAGTCAAATGTCATCGCTCACGAAGGCTTGAGTTACCAGGCAACCGCTCTAGCATCATTCCTAGACCAAGGCCTACTCGAGTCGCCATACGAATCTCACGCTGATTCCCTTGCCAACCTCGAGGTTTGCGCAGAAGTGATTCGCCTGATCGGGGCCGAAGTCCTCTAGCAAAGGGGTACTGATTGCACTGGGTTCATTTCACTAACAAAGATCGGGTAACCAGTCTCATTGGTGAGCTTTCGCACGTTGTAGATTTTTGAACCATCATCGCCAATCGCGCAAACCGCTCGAACAGGATTTCCCTGGAAAACCAACTGACTTGTGGATTCGAAAATCACATATTTCTTGTAGAGATCGAAAGCTCCCGCTACGTCGGCGACGACTACCGGTGTGCCCGCTAGAAGTAGAACGTTTAGCGCAATTAGCGGGTATTTGAGGGAAGCAAACTGCTTCCTACCCAACCAGATATTTACGACTACTAGAGCAATCAGTACCAAGGTGTCACGAGTGTTACTAGGGATCTCGCCGATGCGACCGTAGACCAGTGGCGTATAGATGAGCGCAAACATCAACCAGCCGCGGACAATCGCCCACGCAGGAGATAAGGTGCGGAAGTAAGAAAGCAGCGCCTTCCAAACCTTTAGGAACTCGATGTTCATTCTCGAGACTTCGATGTTGTTAAGGTCTAGGCCGGCAGCCTCGGCCAGGTCCTTGGCGTATTCGCGCGCATCGCCTAGTTTGAAGTTATTGCCTTCGGCGTCTCGGCGATCTAGGAGGTCGGCTTCGAGATTTTCAGTTAGTTCGCGGAGGTCTTCGGCCTTTAGTGAGACCAGTTGGTTTTGAACTTTGCGAACGAACGACTTGATTTCTAGGTCGGTGATTATATGAGCCATTATTTCTTTCCCTTAGAGCTAGTGCCGAGAACGGCAGACATGTTGGTTGCGAATTGGTTCCAAATGATTCGCTGGCGAATCAGGGCGGCTTTGCCCTGGTCATTTATTGCGTAGTACTTTCGGTGTGGGCCATCGTCCGATGGAACAACGTAGGTTGTGAGCGAGCCGGCTGCGTAAAGTCTGCGAAGTGTGCCGTAGACCGTTGCATCTCCAATGTCTTCGAAACCGGCTTCCCTGAGTCTTCTTACGATGTCATAGCCGTAGCCATCTTCGTACTCAAGTACAGCGAGCACTGCGGTATCGAGCACCCCTTTGAGTAACTGTGTTGAATCCACGAGTTCCCCCTTTCTTGTTCTTACTACTACACAATACAGAGTACTACGCAATATGCAAATCTAATTGGCAAAATTCTTTCAGTATTCGTGAGAGGTATTCTGGCCGAAGCTAATCAGCGCCGAATCATCAAAGATGAGCAATGACTGGACCAGTTTGTGATCTTCCTTCCTTAGCGCTAGTTACACATATGACTAAAACGGGTTTACAGTTACGAATAAGCAAAAACTTTCGCTCTAACGATTGGCGAAGGCTTAAAAAGGGGGAAATCGTGATTACTTTGTCTATAAAAAAATTCTCATTTGCCTTGGCTTTGAGTATTGCCTTGTTACTCCAGTTCGCGGGTGTTTCGCCGGCAAGCGCAGCTCAGCAGAACGTCACTGCTGGAACCGTGTCAGTCACCGGTACTCGTGAGCTTGGGCAGACTCTCAGTGCAGCTTTGAGTGGTTGGTCTCCAGTTAGCCTCACCTTCACCTACCAGTGGCTACGCAACGGAGCGACGATCAAGGGCGCCACGGGATCGACCTACGTTCTCCAAGAGGACGATTTCGAAAACACGTATCAAATCGGTCCGATAAAGAACATCACGGTGAAGGTGACTGGAGGTGCTCCAAATTACAAGAAGTCGTCCGTCTCGTCAGCTCCAACTTTGGCGAATAATGGCAAGCCCTGCACCCTCATCGGTACCACTGGCAATGACATCTTTATAGGTTCCACGTCAAAAGAAGTTTTTTGTGGACTTGCGGGAAACGATGTTTTCCAATATTCCAAAGGCCCGGACTACATTGACGCTGGCGAAGGCTCCGACACGATTGACCTCAGCGAACAATTGAAGAATGCGACCGTTGACCTGAACCTTGGCACCGCTACGGTGAAAGGCGGTACCGCCACTACCTTCACAAGCATTGAAAACGTTGCAACAGGTCGAGGTTCGGATCGAATCATCGGCACTGACCAAGCGAATGTCATCCGAAGCTACAGTTTCGAATGGTTCAAAGATGATGGCGCCGATTACATCGAAGGGCGAGGTGGCGATGACTCTATTCAGGCCGGTGGTGGAGACGATCAAATTTTTGGCGGCATCGGAGATGATTCGATAATCGGTGGCTACGGTGACGACACCATTGACGGTGGAAGCGGTACCAACTACTGCGACGTGAATGATTCCTTCGACGATTCGACGACGAATTGCACCGAGTTCGAGGGAATGACTACTCTGACCTCGGTTGTGATACCAACTCATGGGGTCGGTGAAATGACCTTCACTCTAAGTGACAATCTTGCGGCCGTTCAATGGGCTGAGTTGTATTTCATTAATGACCAAGGTGAAGCGGTTCGTCCAGAAGGAACATCGATAGTCGTCACGAGTAGTGGCAAGAGTTCAACCTGGGGTTTTGAGTTTCCTGCAGAACAACTTTACGAAAATGGGTTGATCGTGCCGGGCTCGACCGCCCATAGCCCCGGCGATTGGTATCCACTCATCAACGTTGTTACCACCGATGGTCGCGACTCCACTTTCTGGGGAAACGCCAACGGCACATATTCTCGCTACGACGGGCTCGAAGGTTTCTACGGTGCCTTGCCAGAACGAGATGCAGATTGGGTGAGCGGAAACGTTGGACCATCTTCAGTGGTTTTGAACTGGGACGACGAGGCGCCAACTGTAACGGTTGCTAACGTCACCACGACGTCAATCGACACCTCTGCCGAAGGTAAGACTGTAAACGTGAGCCTTTCGGCCACTGACAACATTTCACATGCCTTCAAAGCAACCTGTAGTTTGGTCGAGTTCAATTCGTCTCTCGATTTTGGAGGGGTGACCGGAACCACTGAATTCACCGATAGCGGTACTTGCAGCATGAGTGTTCCTAAGGACACCCCGATGGGCACTTACGCGGTCTGGCTTGAAGTGCGAGACGAAATCGGCAATCAAACTCGTTTGATTCCAACCGCGGATCACAAGTTCACCTTAACGACCGGTCGTGAGTTCGATGAGAACAATCAAATTCTGCCGACTGAGGAGTTTCTGGCAAATGCCTACTCTTCTGATATTCAGCTCGAACTAACTCAAACCGGAGCTGGAAATGATCTCTCACCTGAGATTGCGGAAATTACCTGGAGTGCAGCAACGGTTTCAACTAGAACTGCTGCGCAACTAGTTACAGCAAGCATCATGTTCAACGGTATTTCTGGAGAGACCAGCACCTTGAGCTGTTTCGTTCAGGGGCCAAGCATTCGCTCTCAGGTAATCCTGGGAGAAGCGGCTCTGGAAGAGGGCAGTTCAACTCGCTACAACGTTGTATTCCAAATTCCGAAGAAGGCGCCAAAGGGCAAGTACACAATCGGATGTATGGCAAGAGACTCGGTTGGCTGGGAATCTAAATACTGGGGTCAGGCAGACGGAACCTTCGTGAAAGAAGGGGTGAACAGCCAAACTCCGGTTGCGAACCCTGGGCTTTCATACTTCCGAGTCGGTTAGAGGAGTCCAGCAGCGATCGCGCGGTGAAGTGATGCTGGGCGACGGAAGCTTCAAGCTCGTTTAGTAGCGGTTGGCTTCGTCTTCGTCGAAGTCGTCGTCTTCATCTTCGTCGTCTTCGTTTTCTTCGTCTTGCTCTTCACGGTAATCAGCTGCATAGCCACCTTCGTAGCCCATGCCTTCGTAACCGCCAGGGCCGGAGTGGATGTCACCTTCGCTCATGCCCGAGCCGTCATCGTCGAAGTCTTTTTCATCATCATTCATGAAAGCAAAGTAACAGTGTCCACTGACATCAATAGACTTCGAATATGAGCAACGAAGTGAACCAGCCATCAATCAAATTCCTTGGAGCAGCTGGGACGGTAACCGGATCCAGATTCCTACTCGAACATGAAGATGTAAAAGTCATGGTTGATTGCGGAATGTTCCAGGGGCTGAAGGAACTAAGGCTCAAGAACTGGGCGGAGTTTCCGGTGGACCCGGAGAGCATCGACGCAGTGGTGCTCACTCACGCGCACCTAGACCACTGCGGTTACCTACCGCGTCTCGTGAAGCTCGGCTTCAAGGGTTCGGTGTTTCTAACTGAGTACACGGGCAAGTTGGCTGAGGTGATTCTTCGTGACTCGGCACGCATTCAAACCGAGGACGCTGCCTACGCCGCAAAGAAGAAGTTCTCGAAGCACAATCCTCCACTGGCTCTCTATGCCGAGGCCGATGTTGAGAACACCGTAAAACTTTTCGAGGCCACTGCATTTGCCACAAAAACACAAGTGGCTAGGGAAACCTTCGTGACCTTCCACCCGGCAGGGCACATTTTGGGTGCGTCATTCGTTGAAGTTGAATTCTTCGGCAAGCGCCTTCTGTTCACTGGAGACCTAGGTAGACCAGATCACCCTCTGCTCTCGGCACCGGCAGACATTCCTGCTGGCAACTGGGACGCCCTGATCACCGAGTCAACCTATGGCGACCGCGAGCATGAACCGCAATCGGATAACTTCGCAGAGGTCATTAACTCCACGATTGATCGTGGTGGGTCTGTTCTAATTCCTGCGTTTGCCGTAGACCGCACCGAGGTGATTTTGGTCAGACTGCGTGAGCTTTTCGAGACCGGCAAAATTCGACAAGTCCCGATCTATGCCGATAGCCCAATGGCTCTAAAGGCCTTAGATTTCTATCGCGAAGCCATCAATAAACACTCTCCAGAGATCAAGCCTGACATCGCAGCCGCCTGGGCCGGCCGGGATCCGTTTGACCCTGGCACACTCACCGAATTATTGACGGTCGAAGAATCGAAGACCATCAATAATCCGGAACAGCCTTGCATCATCATTTCGGCATCGGGAATGGGTACCGGCGGTCGAGTTGTTCATCATCTCCACGGCATGCTGCCGGTTGCAAAAAACACGGTAATTCTGGTTGGTTACCAAGCACTCGGTACTCGCGGGCGAAACCTTGCCGATGGCGCTGAAGAAGTGAAGATGCACGGCGAGTTTGTGCCGGTGCGCGCCAAGATTGCGCAGGTTCAGGAGTTCTCTGTGCACGCCGACGGTAATGAGCTGCTTCGCTGGTTACAGACCGGCCGTGACAGAATCCACAGGGTTTTTGTCGTCCATGGTGAAAGTGGTGCTTCCGAAGTTCTAGGCGAAAGAATTGGCCGCGAGCTACATGTGCCGGCAGTTGCACCCAAGGATGGTCAGGCTTTTACTCTTTAGAGCCTTTAGCCTAGATAGATGAAGTTTTTGGGGCGCGTGACGCTGGCAACTGCTGCCGTGTTTTCGCTAATTGTTGCAGGCGGTGTCAGTGCTCAAGCTGCTGATCCCGCTCCTTGCACCCCTATAACCACTGAACTCAAGGCCAAGAAACTCGGCAAGTTGTATGCGTATGCAGTGAACCTCGCCAATCAAAAGGTTTTGGTAAACGTTCGATCGAACTCGCAGACCCCTTCAGCTTCGGTGATGAAAACCATCACCGCGGCTGCAGCGCTCAAGTTTGTGGTGAAGCCTCGTGAAGTAGCGCAGCTTCCCCCTTACACGGCAAAGACCTCAGTCCTTTCGCTTCCGAGTGAACCTGGCACGCTGATTCTTAAAGGCGGGGGAGACCACACCCTAACTCGAGTGGCAGCGAATTCTTACACGACCTACTACTTACCTGGTCAGCACCCTGTGAAGCTACGAGAACTTGCAGCACGAACTTTGGCGGCGTTGCCTGGCGACACCCCGATTACCAAAATCATCCTGGATGACACCTTTTTTAAGGGACCGACCTGGAACCCGAACTGGTATGCATACTCTCGGACGAATGGCGACACTTCGCCGATTACCGGTCTCATGGTTGACGCCGCTCGCAAGAATCCAGACCTTACCGACACCAAGTACTCGGGCTATCGAGTCGCCGACCCAACTATTCAGGCCGGGGAATTTTTCAAACAGTGGCTAGGTGCTCGAGCAGCTAATGCCGTCCTGGTTAAGGGAGTAACCCCGGGTTCGGCAACAGAGATCACGGTTGGTAACTCGCAGCCAATCAGCACCTGGATGGTCCACGCCCTAAAGATTTCAGACAACACCGAGACCGAGGTAATTGCGCGTCACACGGAACTAGCAATGGGTTTGAAAAATAAGTACACCTCAGTGCAAACCATGGGCAAGCGGCTGTTCACGGCTCTTGGTGTTGATTCATCAAAGTTGATCATGAAAGATGCCTCAGGTCTGGCGCCTACAAACCGCGTGACAGCAAAGTTGCTGGTGGCTCTGATGACGGCAGCCGCCGACCCGCTAAGCGATATCTCGGCGCTACCTAGCATGATGGCAACGAGCGGCAGCGGCACTCTAAATGGCCGTTTTTTGAATTACAACAAAACCACCAAGAGTTATTACCTAGTGATTCCCGTCGGGGCGATTCGAGCCAAGACCGGTTACATCGGCACCGTCTATGCACTGGCAGGAATTGTGACTACGCCAGAGGGAAACAAAATTGCCTTTGCAATTTTTGCCAGATCGGCACCTTCTGAAGGTTTCCAAGTTGGAACTGGAACCAAGCAGGCTATCGACGACGTCGTGGAGAAGCTATATCTCTGCGGAGCTACTTTGTAGTCTTGCGGCGACGCAAAAGCACGACAATTGCAACAACCACGGCAGCCAATCCGCCACCGATTAGGTAGTTGTAGATAGCGCCGTCATCGCTGGCTTCTTCTTTAGGGGCTGGAGAAATTACTAGCGGTTCCGTTTCCTTGGGGATCGTCACGGTTACGCCGTCTTTGCAGGTTAGGGATTCTCCATCACTCGAACCGGTAACTGTGAATTCAAAGGTGCCATCGATAGGGTGACCGTCCTCGGCCACTGTGCGCCAAGAAACCTTGTACTTACCTGCCGTGCCTACGAAAGCCTCAGCCTTGATTCCACGCTCGGAAACGGTGAGGCAGCCAACGCCGCTGACGGAATCGTCTTCGCCTTTCAAAACGATCTCACTGGAATCAGCCAGATCCAAGACCTTGTCTGTGAACGAAACTGCCAAGGTAACGTTTCCAGCGGCAACCGACTCGCCGTCTGCTGGTGTGGTTTTATCGACCTTGGTGTGAGCTCCGGCTGGGTTGGCTAGACCCACGAGAAGGAGAAGGGTTGCAAGAATGCTCAAAGGCTTACGCACAGACATCATTCTTCAAGTCTAGGTGACGGTCTTGCTGGGTAAACTTGAGGGGTCTCGCAAATCATGGGAGTTTTCTTGAGCGACAAGCCTAAATTTGAGTATCTAAAGCAGGTAGTTATTGGTGCCAGTGTTGGAGTGCTCGCACTCGCGCTAACCATCTGGGGTATCGACGCCGGAAGTACACCAAGCAATAGCCAGGCAACGCCAACTTCCACAGACCAGCCAACCACGGCTCCGGTAGATAGCAAGGGCACCTGCTCGATTAAGACCGAGGCCAGTAACGCCAAGCTAGGTAACTTCACCGGCCAGGTCATTGACCTAACCACTGGAAATGTCCTCTATGAAAATGGCGCCACAACACCTTCGGTAACCGCATCAACCGTGAAGTACGTGGCGGCAGCGGCAGCGATGCAAGCACTCGGACCAAACTTCCGCATCAGCACCAAGGTTGTATATTCACCGAGCAACCCAGACACAATCGTCCTAGTAGGTGGCGGTGACCCAACCCTAACCCGCACCAATGGCAACACCGTTTACAAGGGCGCACCAAAACTTAGTGATCTCGCTGGGCAGGTGCAGATTTGGGCCGCCGACAACAACGTGACCCAGATCAACCACATCGTCCTAGATTCATCACTGTTCTCCGGAAACACCTGGGACTCGAGCTGGCCTACCTACGAACGTACAGCAGGCTACCAACCGCTAATCACCGCGCTGATGGTAGACGGTGACCGCGCTAACCCAGCAGCAGCCAAGTCGGCTCGTGGCACCGACCCTGTTGGCGTTGCTGGCCGTGAGTTCAAGAAGGCCCTAGGTGCGCTCGCAGTGAACGCCGACCTCAACAATGCCGTAGCCCCTGCCGGTGCTACCAAGATTGCCGAAGTTAAATCTGCAAAGCTTCCAACCTTGATCAACTACATGATCTCGGCCAGCGACAACACCCTCGCCGAGTTCCTGGCACGTCATGTGGCTATCTCCCAAAAGCTACCGGGCAACCTGCAGTCAATCCAGTCTGGCTACATGCAGGCTCTAAGCACCATGGGTCTCAACTGGGACGGCGTGGTCATTAAAGACGGTTCTGGTGAATCTAAGTTCGACGTCATCACCCCAGCGTTTTTCAACGATTTAACCGCGAAGGTGCTCGGTGGCGATAACAACCTAAAGAGCATTGTCAAGGGATTCCCAGTAGCTGGTAAGTCGGGTACTCTTGCGGGCCGATTCACCGGCGATAACGCGGTTGCCCGCGGCAAGGTCTATGCAAAGACCGGAAGTATTCTGCACGCCTACGCTCTAGTAGGGTACATGGATGCCGCCGATGGTTCACGCCTAGGATTCGCATTCTTTGCTTCTGGCCCAACCACAAGCACGGCTACTCGAGTAGCGCTTGATACCGTGACTACCGCGGTTTACAAGTGCGGTCTTGAACTAACGAACGGTTAGTGAGAATGTCGAAAGCACTTCTAATCGTCGACGTTCAGAACGACTTTTGTGAGGGTGGTTCACTTGCCTGCGACGGTGGAGCGGCAGTGGCCACGGCAATCACAAACCATCTGGCAGTACACGGCTCCGATTACTCGCTGGTTGTCGCATCGCGCGATTGGCATGACGGCGATAGCGACAATGGCGGTCACTTTGCTTCTCACGGAACCAGCCCTGACTTCGTAAATAACTGGCCAGTTCATTGCGTAGGTGGTAGTGTCGGCGCCGGCTACCACAAGAACCTGAACTCAGAAGCAATCGACGTCCATGTTTACAAGGGAATGGGAGAACCTTCCTATTCCGCATTCGAAGGCGTGACGGAAGACGGCAAGGGCATCTTGGAAGTGCTTCGTGAGCACGGCGTCACCGTTCTTGATGTGGCGGGTATCGCGACCGATTATTGCGTAAAGGCTTCTGCAATAGATGCGGCTAAGTCAGGGTTAGACGTTAATGTGTTGCAAGATCTTTGCGTTGGCGTAGCCAGTGCATCGAGTGAAGCAGCACTGGAAACCATGGCAAACAGTGGCTGCAAGATTATCTAGAAAGTAACGGGATGACCAACCACCTAACACCGGCTAGCGGAATCAAATACTGGCTGCGCCTCTACCTACCGTTTCTGTTGACATTCGGGCTAACCGTTCCTGGTGTGGTTCTTGAATTGACCCACGCAAAAATCGATCCGGTTGTTGGAATGTTTGCGTTCGGTGGAGCTGTGGTCGCTGGCGCCTTCGTCCTTGGCTGGATCAGTGAGGCGGCTGAGCTTGACCTTCGTGGTGGACTATCAATTGCGCTGCTTGCGGTAATCGCCATTTTGCCGGAATACGTCGTTGACTTTTACTTCGCTTTTGCTGCCGGTGCTGAATACGCTGCCGGTGACACCACTCCAGAAATGGCTCACTATGCGTCCGCAAACCTCACCGGCGCCAATCGTTTGCTACTAGGTTTGGGTTGGCCGGCTATGGCCTTCTTCGGTTATCTTGCGCTTCGTAAGGTGAAGGACGCCGAAACCGGGCTGAACCACAAGTTCGGCGTGACTCTGGAGTCGGAGGCGCGCGTCGATCTAGCCTTTCTAGTTGTGGCATCGCTGATCGCGCTGATTGTTCCAATCTCTGGGCAGTTCGACATCTATACCGGCATTGTCTTGGTCGTTTTGTTCTGTCTTTACCTGTATCGAATTTCGAAGCAAGACAAGGAAGAGCCTGAGCTTGAGGGCCTACCGGCGCTGGTCGGGGCGTTACCTAAGTGGAACCGCCGAGGCTTCCTACTGGTTACCGCTGCCCTAGCGGCTTTCGTGATCATCGTTGTCGCGGAGCCATTTGCCCACTCGCTCATCGAAGCGGGTAAGGCGCTAAACATCAACGAATTCATCCTGGTTCAGTGGCTCGCTCCGCTAGCCTCTGAAGCGCCCGAATTCATAGTCGCAATCATGTTTGCCCTTCGCGGAAAGCCGGCCATCGGCCTCGCCATTCTAGTTTCCAGCAAGGTGAACCAGTGGACGGCGCTCGCCGGATCGCTTCCAATCGGATACGCAATCGGTGGTGGAGTTGGGCCACTTCCACTTGACGCAATCCAAGTTGAAGAGTTCTACCTGACGATTGCTCAGACGGTCTTCGGCATCGCGATTCTGCTAAGCCTCAGACTGGGCAAGCTAGACGCCATAGCGCTTTTCACTCTATTCACCGCAACCCTGGTATTCCCAAGCCCGAACATCAGAATCTGGGTAGCTGGCCTCTACTTCCTTATTGCCGTACCTTTGGTTATCTACCGTTTCCGCGAGTTCATCGACACCCTAAAGTCGCCGTTTAGACGGATTAATTAGTTCACCTATTGTTCACCTTTCATTCGTAAGGTAAACAGAGTTGGTTACCTAATCTTTAGATGTGGTTCTCAACGAACTAACAGACACTTTCGAGAAAAGGTAATCGTGGATTCAAGTACCACCCTCCTCGTAGTCGCGCTTGTAGTTGCCCTGGCACTGTTCTTCGATTTCACGAACGGTTTCCACGACACTGCTAATGCCATGGCTACCCCAATCGCGACCGGGGCCATGAAGCCTCGCACCGCGGTAATCATCGCAGCAATCATGAACCTGGTAGGTGCGTTCATTTCGACCGCAGTTGCCAAGACCATTTCGGTTGACACCATTAACGGAGACTTGATTGGCTGGGGTCCGGCCATGATCTTTGCCGGTTTGACGGGTGCAATCCTGTGGAACCTGACCACTTGGTTCCTCGGTCTTCCATCTTCTTCATCTCACGCACTTTTCGGTGGCCTAATCGGCGCCGCATTTGTTTACGGTGGAATGGATGCCATCAACTTCGTGAAGATCATTGAGAAGGTGCTGATTCCAGCTCTGTTCGCCCCATTCATCGCAGGTGTTGCAGCTTGGCTTTCGACCAGCCTTGCCTACATCATCACCTCTCGTTCCAAGAACGTGGCCACCGGTCGCGGAAAGTTCAAGATCGGACAGATCTTCTCTTCTTCGCTAGTGGCTCTGTCTCACGGAACCAACGACGCGCAGAAGACCATGGGTGTAATCACCCTGGTTCTGATCGCTGGTGGAATGCAGACCGCTGACGCCGCCATTCCTTTCTGGGTAATCCTTTCCGCAGCTCTTGCAATCGGTCTTGGTACCTTTTCTGGCGGTTGGCGAATCATCAAGACCATGGGACACGGTCTCGCCGAGATTCGTCCTGCTCAGGGTTTTGCCGCTGAGGTTTCGACTGGTGCAACCATCTTGGCTTCGAGCTACCTTGGATTCGCGCTTTCGACCACTCAGGTTGCATCGGGCTCGGTCATTGGTTCTGGTCTCGGACGTGTTGGTGCGAAGGTTCGCTGGGGTAAGGCTGGCCAGATCGTGATCGGTTGGTTCCTAACCCTTCCTGCAGCCGCAGTAGTTGGCATGCTTTCGGCACTGCTTACCCGTGGCCTGGGAACTACCGGTCTAGTGCTAGACGCAATCTTGGCAGTAGTCCTAATCGTTCTTATCTTCCAGGCTTCCCGCAAGAACAAGATCAACCACAAGAGCTTTGCAGAAGGTGGAGTGGAAGAGGTTGGCGTAGCCATCAAGAGCCCTCGTCAGGTTCGTAAGGAAACCAAGAAGGCAACCCAGAAAAGCAAGAAGGGTAAGAAGTAATGATCGAAATCAAATGGAATGACCTAATTTTGGTCGCAGCCACCGCGATCGGTGCATCTGCACTCGTGGTCACCTTCTTCGCTATCGGCATTCGTCTTTTGGCGAACGCCCAGCACCTAGCCATCGCTGGCAAGGGCAAGAAGAAAGACACTTTTGCAGCTCAGGTTGCTTACCGTCTGACGGCAGCACTCTCATTCCTTGTCTCCTCGAGCGTCATGATGGTTGGTCTCTACATCATTGTGACCTTCAGCAAGGCAGTGCCTAAGTAAAACGAAAAGAAGAGAGGCTCGGTTTCCTAACCGGGCCTCTTTTCCTTTAACTCTCAGGTTTGTGTGTTTGGCTAGGACTACATGAAATTGAAGCAAGGTCTCGCCTGTCTACTGTTGTTAGCAGTGTCCTTTGTTGCGGCGCCCGCGACGGCAGCAAACGACAGTGACCTACACAGCTCAATCGATTCCTATCTTGCAGACAAGACCGGCCACTATTCCGTCACAGCAATTGAGTTGGGTGGAGCTGACCGAAGCGTTCACGTCAATGGCAGCACCAAGGTAGACCCTGCATCAATCTTCAAGCTTTACTACGCTTGGCTGGCACTTGAGAAAATCCAACTGGGAAGCCTCGGTTATGCCACCAAGTTAAGTTCCGGGTATCAACTCGGTACCTGTCTTAAGTTGATGATTTCTTTTTCAGACAACTACTGCGCAGTAGACATTCGAACCAAGCTTGGCAATGGCTATGTGAATACGAAACTGAGCGAACTAGGCCTCGCCGATTCCAGGATCATCCTCGACAGCCACGGAAAGTATGTAACGAAAGAAACCACCACGGACGACGTCGCCACCTTTCTCGCCAAACTCCACCGCGGCGAATTGCTCAACCCCACCTACACGGCAAAGTTCATTGAATATTTGAAGGCTCAGATTTGGAGAGCCAGGATTTCCTCAGCTCTGCCCGCAGGTACCGAAGTGGCATCTAAGTCTGGCGAACTTTTGGTTGCCAGCGGAATGATCGAAGGTGACAGCGCGATTATCTACGGGCCGTCCAGCAACTACGTCCTGGTGGTGATTGGAACAAATGACGCAACAGGCGCAGCGGTTCGCGGTGTTAGCGATCTGGTTTATCGGGCATGGCAGGGGCCAATTCAAACTGCGTCAAGTTATTCTTCCTACCAACTGGTTGCACCGACCAAGATTTACCTGAGATCTAAGCCGGGTGGATGGGTAATCAAGACCATCAAATCTGGAACGGCTATCAAGGTTTACTGGAATAAACGCGGCTGGGCCTATGTGAATGCTGCCGGACGCAAGGGTTACATTTACTATTCAAAGATGCGGCTTTCAGGCCGTTATCTACACTGGGGTAATCCTTAGGCATACACTTAGCCTTAGAGAGTTCTCGGGGGTAATGTGCGACGGTTTTATAAGTTTTTAGTCTTGTTGGTTACAGCCGTGCTCGTTTCATCCGGGCTTTCGGCCCAGGCCGCAAACATCTACTCCAAGGCACCAACACCTTCCATTTCTGGAAGAAACAGTGTCAATAACGTACTGACTGCAAACTTAGGAACCTGGTCGCCACAACCGGATTATTTCGAATACGAATGGCATAAAGGCAACTCCGCCGGTGATGTACTTGGATTTCAAAGCGAGTTGCAGGTTCCTGCCGACGTTCCACTAAACACCAAGATTTATCTTGTGGTCAAACCACATCTCGCTGGCTATCCACTCATTTCACGAACGTCCGCCGCTTTGGTGGTTTCTAGACCCTTCAGTGCCAGCCCGGAACCGGTGATTCCAACAAGCGTGCATGTTGGAGATCAGCTTTCCGTAATCTGTGTGGATGGTGACTGCAACGGCCCTTGCATCGACTGGGATTACGACGACTCTTGCCTGGAATACGCTGATTGGCGCTACGTCGACACTTGGTCGCCGAAGCCTGCTTCGCTGCGCTACCAGTGGCTGCGTGACGGGCAGAACATCAAGGGCGCAACGAGTGCTACCTACGTTGTCTCGGATGACGATGCGAGTTCGCGGTTAAGCCTCAAGGTCACTTTGGGGAAGTCTGGGTACGAAACAGTCACCTATGTCTCGAATGAATCCGATTCGGTCTCGTACCTGACCTATGGAAGCACCGCGATTCCGGTGATCAATACCAATTCTGGAGCTCCTGTTTTCGGCGAGTGGCTGACTGTCAATACAAACTCCTGGGATCCCGAGCCAGACTATTTCGACTATCAGTGGTTCAGAGATGGTGAAGAAATTGATGGGGAAACCTATTCCGACTACCAGGTTGGCTTGGATGACATAGGTCACCAACTCACGGTTGCCGTGACCCCGTATCTCGATTACTACAGCCGTGATTCATACACGTCTCAACCCACCCTCACTGCTATACAAGCCACCCTTTCCACTCCGGCCAACTGGCGGGCTGAGGGAATTGCGGCCGTAGGAAAAGTGCTAGATGCCAAGGCCAGCGGCTGGACACCAAAAACCACGCTCAACTATCAGTGGTTGAGAGATGGTGAAGATATCCAGGGCGCGACCAAACCGACCTACAAGATTCTTGCCGACGACGAAGGTCACCAACTTCAGGCTAGAGTCGTGGCGACTAAACCTGGCTACACCACCGTGACTCTGGACACAGATCCAACCGATCCCGTGAAAGCGCAAACTTTCTCGAAAGTGCCTAAGTTCACCATCAAGGGGCAACTTGGAATCGGCAGAACTCTAACCGCTTCCACTTCTGGCTTGAAGCCGGCTTCTGAATCGCAGGCATACCAGTGGTATCTAGACGGCGCAGAAATTCCGGATGCAACCGATGCCACCTACACGACAGCACCTTCTGATGCCGGACACAAGCTTTCGGTGAAGATCACCGTTGCTAGTGAAGAACTTGCGTCGGTCTCGCAACTGGTTACGCTGAACACGAAGTGGCCGATCGGCACCAGGACCGAGTATTTCACTGGTCGTGCCATCTACGATGCCTGCACGGTGGTTGTGGGTGACTGCTCAGAAGAAGAGAGCGACGTCTGTGACTACGATCCAAATCTCGATGAAGACGTTTGCCTTCCTTCTGGTTGGTATTCATTTGATCCAGATACGTCAGTAGAAGACGGGCCAACCCTCGACGCCTACGTTAGCCTAAACCTCAGCTATGAGCCTTTGTCATGGAGTGCAAAGTTTGTAAGCTCCTATGCCTGGTATGGCTACTTCGCTTTCATGTCATGCCCTGAGAGTGAAGATAGCGAAGATGGCTGTGACGCGATCACCAGCTTTGCGGCCAAGAACGCCAGAAAAGATCGAACCACCAAGACGAGCAAGATACATGATGGGCAGAACATCCGGTTCAACATGTGGACTAACTCATATGGAACTTACTACGATGACCCAGTTTTCTGGTTCCGCGCGGTGAAGATTACCTACACCTACTACAAGTAGCCAGGACCTTACCCAGAGCCGAGGGCTTTAAACTAGAAACATCATGACTAAAGCCCTACGCGTCGCCATTTTTGGTGCCGGTCCAGCCGGGATCTATGCCGGAAACATTCTCTCGAACTCTTACGAGAACGTGACCATCGATCTTTTCGATTCGCTGCCAGCCCCTTACGGCTTGATTCGCTATGGAGTCGCACCGGACCACCCTCGCATCAAGGGAATCGTGAACTCACTCCACGAGATGCTGGATGCCGGCAACATTAGATTCTTCGGCAATGTTGAGTTCGGTCGAGACCTAACCTTGGACGACGTGAAGCGCCACTATCACGCGGTGATCTTTGCAACCGGTGCCATCAAGGACGCCAGGTTGAGCATTCCTGGCGTTGAACTGGAAGGCTCCTTCGGCGCTGCCGATTTTGTGTCCTGGTACGACGGACACCCCGACTACCCGCGAACCTGGCCACTCGAAGCCGAGCAGGTTGCGGTTCTTGGAAACGGAAACGTTGCCTTGGATGTGGCCCGCGTGCTCGCCAAGCAAGCCGATGACATGCTTAGCACCGACATCCCTGCAAACGTTTATGAGGGACTCAAGGTCTCGCCGGTGACCGACGTTCACGTCTTTGGTCGCCGTGGCCCAGCGGACATCAAATTCACTCCGATTGAACTTCGCGAACTCGGCGAGGTGAAGGACGTTGAAATCGTTCTTTACCCGGAGGATTTCCCTGAGGGTTGGTTCAACGAAGACGCCGAGGGCGTCACCAACCAGCATCGCGTAATGGCCCGAGTCATGCAGTCTTGGCTTGACCGTGAGCCAGAGCCAGCTAAACGTCGTCTGCACCTCCACTTCTGGCACCAGCCGAAGGAGATCGTTGGAGAAAACGGTCACGTAACCGGCATGGTTTTCGATCGCAAGGGTGAGGAGCGCAAGTATCCACTCCAGGCGATTTATCGTGCCATCGGTTACTGGGGTAGCGCACTACCCGAGGTTCCATACGACGAAACCAAGGGCGTCATTCGAAACGAAGGCGGGCGAGTGGTTGATGAAAGCGGCAAGGCTCTTACCGGCATTTTTGCTACCGGCTGGATCAAGCGCGGACCGGTTGGACTCATTGGTCACACCAAGAGCGATGCCATGGAAACCATCGAGAACCTCGTTGCCGATGCAGACAAGTTTGCAGATCCTGCTGAACCAGAGCTCCAACAGGTTTTGGCCGAACTTAGAGCCAAGGGTGTCGAGTTCACCGACTGGTCTGGTTGGCTGAGGTTGAACCAGCACGAGCTGGGTCTAGGTGAAAAGTTCACCGGCCCTATCGAACGTGAACGCGTCAAGGTCGTAGACCGCGACGAACAAGTGAGCATCGCTCGTGCGACAGGTCTCTAGGTCCTCAATCCTTTTACTCTCAGGCACCAGCCTGGCACTAATCCTTGGGCTTGTTCTTGGTAGCAACATCCCCTTTTATTTCGGATCCGCCATCGGGCTAATTCTTGCCGTTCGACTGGTTTGGGTCTCGGTTCGCGAGGGCGAAATCGGCTCCGACGTCCTAGCTTTTATTTCCATAATCGCCACAGCTCTCGTTGGCGAGTGGATTGCCGCAAGCATCATCTCACTGATGCTCGCAACCGGCCGAGCCCTGGAGTCGTGGGCGTCTGGCCGGGCTCGCAAACAACTTGAGGCATTGGTTCAACGTGCTCCAAGAACAATCCAGTTGGTAGATGACAACGGCCACGTAAGCGAACACAGCGTTCACGATGTGAAGGTTGGCGACACCTTTCTGGTTCGAACCGGCGAAGTGGTTCCGGTTGATGGAACCCTGTTGGCCTCGGCGAGCTTTGATGAATCGGCCCTAACCGGTGAGCCGCTGCCGATTGACCGAGCAATCGGCGAGGAAGTTGCCTCTGGCGTAGTAAACGCCGGAGACCCCGTAAAACTTATCGCCACCACGACTGCAGAATCATCTACCTATTCGGCACTGGTTCGACTCGTTGAAAACGCGAAGGCTCACTCGGCACCCGGTGTGAGAATTGCTAACCGCTATGCCCTTTGGTTCGTTCCACTAAGCATCGTTCTTGCTCTCGGCACTTGGCTGATCACCGGTCAGGTTGAGCCAGCAATCGCCGTGATTGTGGCTGCAACACCATGCCCACTAATCCTCGCCATTCCAATCGCCATAATTGCCGGCATCTCCAACGCGGCCAAACATGGTGCCATCATCAAGGACGGCGCAGCGCTCGAGCAACTTGCCCGAGCCAAAGTACTGCTTGTAGATAAAACCGGCACACTAACCCATGGTGGTCCTGAGATCACCGGAGTGCAGGTCGCCGAAGGTGTTTCCGAGGAAGAGCTGCTGGCAATCGCGGCCGGCATGGAACACGCCAGTTCTCACGTTCTGGCCAAGGCAGTGGTTCGCGGGGCGCAGCAACGCAACATCCAACCCTTACTCGCCGACCAGGTGCAAGAGATTTTGGGCGAGGGTCTGGTTGGTATGGTGGCCGGTCGCAAGATTCGCGTGGGCAGACTCTACGAGCCAGCGCCGGCCTGGGTCAAGGTGACCGCATCCCTTCAGATCTGCGTTGACCGTGATGGTCAGGTGATTGGCGTGATTGACCTCGACGACCCGATTCGCCCAGAATCCAAGAGCACGATTCAAACCCTCAAACGCTGGGGAATCGAAAAAGTGATGCTCGTAACCGGCGACCGAAAGCCGGCAGCGGAGGCGGTTGGCTTCGAAGTCGGCGTCGACGAGGTTTATGCCGAATGCCGCCCAGAAGACAAACTCAAGCTGGTTCAGCAGGAGAAGGCCCGAGCAACCGGCGCCGTGCTAGTGGTCGGCGATGGCATCAACGATTCGCCGGCGCTTGCAGCAGCCGATGTTGGTGTAGCCATGGGCGCTAGGGGAGCAACAGCAGCTAGTGAAACGGCTTCGGTGGTTATCGTTGAAGACTCAATTGGCCGCCTAGCGGATGCCATTCACGCGGCTAAAGGCGCTCGAAATCGAGCGCTTCAGGCTGCTGGTATCGGCATGGGGCTCTCGCTCATTGCCATGCTCGGTGGAGCCTTCGGTCTGGTGACCATCACCGAGAATGCCGTTGCTCAGGAATTCATCGACGCAGCGGCAATTATCTGGGCGCTAGTCCCAGCCAAGCGTCGCGCCTAGGTTACTTACCCAGGGCTGCGCGCAGGTCGTCCAAGACGCTTGGGTCTTCGATGGTTGGCGGAACCTTGACCGGCTCGTCGTCCACGATCTGTCGCATGTTCTTGCGGAGGATTTTGCCAGAGCGGGTCTTTGGAAGGCGTTGAAGAATTACAACATCGCGGAATGCGGCTACCGGGCCAACCATGTCGCGAACCAACTTCACCAGTTCGGTGCAGATCTGTTCGTGGTCTTCGTTGTTGCCAGCCTTCAGGGTTACGAAGCCCATGGCTCGCTGACCCTTCAGTTCGTCCTTCACCCCAATGACCGCGCACTCGGCCACGGCACTGTGGTGGGCGAGTGCTTCTTCGAGTTGACCGGTTGATAGACGGTGACCGGCAACGTTGATGACGTCGTCGGTGCGACCCATGACGTAAACGTAGCCGTCCTCGTCGATGTAGCCGGAATCGCCGGTGGTGTAGTAACCGGGGAATGCTGTGAGGTAGGCGTCCTTGTATCCATCCGGACGGTTCCAGAGGCTGGCTAGGGTGCCAGGAGGCATCGGAAGTTTGATGACGATGTTGCCTTCGTCACCGGCCTTGATGGCCCGACCCTTTCCGTCCACTACTTCTACGTGATAGCCGGGAACCGGCACCGTTGACGATCCCGGCTTCACATCTAGGGTCTCGATACCGCGAGGGTTCGAGGTGATTGGCCAACCGGTTTCGGTCTGCCACCAGTGGTCTACGACCGGGCAGTGCAGACCATCGTTGGCCCAGTGATAAGTTTCGGTGTCGAGGCGCTCGCCAGCGAGGAACAGGGTCTCGAGGCTGGTGACGTCGTACTTCTTTAGGAAGTCGAGCTCAGGGTCGGTGCGGCGAATTGCGCGAATCGCGGTAGGAGCTGTGAACAGCACCTTCACCTTGTATTCCTCGATGATGCGCCAGAACACACCTGCGTCTGGGGTGCCAATCGGCTTTCCCTCATAGATCAGGGTCGTGGCGCCGCGAAGCAGCGGTGCGTAAACAATGTAAGAGTGGCCAACCACCCAACCAACATCCGAGGCGGCCCACATGATGTCGCCGGCGTCGATGTTGTAGATGTTCTTCATGCTCCAGTTCAGGGCAACAGCGTGGCCGCCGTTGTCGCGAACGATTCCCTTTGGCATGCCGGTGGTTCCGGAAGTGTAGAGAACGTAGAGCGGGTCGGTTGCGGCAACGGTCACGCAGTCGGCTGGGGCCGACTTACCTTCGGCCTCGTCCCAGTCCAGCCATTGAACGCCGCCCTGACCGTCGTAGTCGGAGTGCTTCACCTCGATACTCGGACGATCCTTGACGATGACCGACTTCACCGAACCTTTAGATAGGGCGAGTGCTTCGGCAACGATTGGCAGGTACTCAACTGTGCGTCCCGGTTCGAAACCACCAGAAGCGGTAACCACTACCTTTGGGGTTGCGTCGTCGATGCGCACGGCAAGCTCGTTAGCGGCAAAGCCGCCGAAGACTACCGAGTGCACAGCGCCAAGGCGAGCACAGGCCAGCATCGAGATGATGGCATGAGGAACCATCGGTAGGTAAATCAGTACTCGGTCACCTTTGCCAACACCCTGGTCGCGCAAGGCTCCGGCAAATGCTGCCACTCGTTCCAGAAGCTCGCTGTAGGTGTAGGTGTTTTTGGTTCCGGTCATCGTGGAGTCGTAGATGATGGCGGTCTGATCGCCACGGCCGTTTTCTACGTGACGGTCCACAGCGTTGTAGCACGTGTTTAATTGCGCGTCTGGGAACCAGCGATAGACCGGCGCTGCCGAGTCATCCAGAGCCTTGCCTGGCTCAGTTACCCAATCGATTCCAGCTGCGGCATCGAGCCAGAACTGGCCAGGGTTCTCGGTGCTGGCCGAGTATGTTGCCTTGTAATTACCCTGTGTTGCGTTCATGAGGTACTCCCCGCCTACGACTTTGTAAGAACCAAAAACTTTCGTGTTTAGATGAAATGTATACAAAAACTAGGATAAATGCAATTTGAAAACCCTATTTATGCGGATATTTGGCAATCTGTTATCATTTCTGTATACAATCTTGTTGTTTCACTGATTGGAGAACGATGCGAGCTAGCGACCGCGCCTACCGCAAACTCCTCGACGAAATCGTCGCGGGAGAGTTGCCGGCCGGTACCGTGCTCGGAGAAGTGGAGCAGTCTGAACGCCTAGGTGTTTCTCGCACGCCACTTCGCGAAGCGTTCAACCGCCTGGTCGCCGACGGAATGCTAGATTCCGAATCTGGTCGCGGTGTTGTGGTTTCTCAGCTCTCGCTCGAAACGGTCACAGAACTCTACGAAGTGCGTGAAGGCCTTGAAGAACAAGCCGCTCGCCTGGCAGCCCAGCGCGCCGACCGCGAACTGTTCAAAAAACTTTGGGACGAATTCGAAAACTCGAAGTCGCTGATTCTCGGTGGCGAAATTGGTGCCAACATCTTCTACGAACTCAACGCAAAGTTCGATGACGCGATTGATGAAGCAATCCAAAACCCATACATGGTGACCACGCTCAAGAACGTTAGAAACCACATGGCCAGAGTTCGCAAGCTAGCCAGGTCGAATCCCGCCCGCCTGCTCGAGGCGGCCAACGAAACCCAGTTGATCGTCGAGGCAATTGCCACCGGCGACGCCGCCCTGGCAGCACACGCTACCCACGTACACCTACACAAATCACACAGCCGAGTATCGGCCGCAGTTCGCGAACAACTAGCAAAGATCAACAAAGAAGTCGCTTAGAAGGGGACCCCAATGAAGTTGCACCACGTACGTCCGTACAAATCAGAGGAAACTCTGGAGCGCAAGGACCAGTTGGCATGGAAGATTGCCGAAGTTGCTGCAGACCCGGTGGAGATCCTCCCAGAGGTTACCGAAATGGTTATCAATCGAATCATCGACAACGCGTCGGTGGCAGTGGCTTCGCTAATGCGTAAGCCAGTAATCTCGGCCCGCTCACAGGCCCTCAGCCACCCGAAGTCAACCGGCGGCAAGGGCGCCAACGTGTTCGGAACCGACCCTTCGGTTCGCACCTCTCCAGAGTGGGCCGCCTGGGCTAACGGTGTAGCCGTGCGTGAGCTCGACTTCCACGACACCTTCCTAGCCGCCGAGTACTCACACCCTGGCGACAACATCCCATCGATCCTGGCTGTAGCGCAACACGTTGGCGTTGACGGACGCGCGCTAGTTCGCGGTATCGCCACCGGTTACGAAATCCAGGTTGACCTCGTGAAGGCAATCTGTCTGCACAAGCACAAGATCGACCACGTTGCCCACCTCGGCCCATCGGCCGCTGCCGGCATCGGAACCATGCTCGGTCTTTCCACCGAGACCATTTATCAGTCAATCGGTCAGGCACTGCACACCACCACCGCAACCCGTCAGTCGCGTAAGGGTGAGATTTCCAGCTGGAAGGCACACGCCCCAGCCTTCGCAGGCAAGATGGCCGTTGAAGCGGTTGACCGAGCCATGCGCGGAGAGACCAGCCCAACCCCGATCTACGAAGGTGAAGACGGTTTCATCGCTTGGATGCTCGATGGCATGAGCGCCTCCTATCAGGTGCCGCTACCAGAACCAGGCGAGCCAAAGCGCGGAATTCTAGACACCTACACCAAGCAGCACTCGGCCGAGTATCAGGCCCAGGCGCTGATCGACCTAGCCCGCAAGCTACACCGCGAGCACCCTGAAGTCACCGACCCGAAGAATGTGAAGAAGGTTGTAATTCACACCTCTCACCACACTCACTATGTAATCGGCTCTGGAGCAAACGACCCACAGAAGTATGACCCAACCGCAAGCCGCGAGACTCTAGACCACTCGATCCCTTACATGTTCACCGTGGCTCTCCAGGACGGAGACTGGCACCACGTGGGTTCTTACGCTCCAGAGCGTGCCGGTCGTGCCGACACCGTTGAGCTTTGGCACAAGACCACCACTCTAGAAGACGCAGAGTGGACCCGCCGCTACCACTCAATCGACCCGAACGAGATTGCCTTCGGTGGTCGCGTTGAAATCGAACTAAACGACGGCAGCCTAATCAAGGACGAACTCGCCGTTGCCGATGCTCACCCGCTAGGTGCACACCCATTCACTCGCGAACAGTACATCGGAAAGTTCCGTACTCTTGCCGAGGGAATCGTCGAAGAGGCAGAAATCGAGCGCTTCCTTGCTCTCGTTCAGCGTCTGCCTGAACTAACCGCAGACGAGATTGCCGGCCTAACCGTAGTGGCTAAGCCAGGTCTTCTCGAAAGCACACCTAGCCCGAAGGGTCTGTTCTAATGCTTTACGCAAAAACCACTCCAGCGCAGAAGCGCGCAAACTTGCGCGAACGACTAGCCAGTGGCGAACTGCTGCAGTTCCCTGGAGCATTCAACCCACTCTCAGCAAAGCTGATTCAGGAGAAGGGTTTCGACGGTATCTACATTTCAGGTGCTGTTCTGGCCGCCGACCTAGGCCTGCCAGACATCGGACTTACCACGCTCACCGACGTTGCTGGGCGTGGTAACCAAATCTCACGCATGACCGATCTGCCTGCGCTTATCGACGCCGACACCGGCTTTGGCGAGCCGATGAACGTGGCTCGCACGGTTCAGGAGTTGGAAGATGCCGGAGTTGCCGGTCTTCACATCGAAGACCAGGTCAACCCAAAGCGTTGCGGCCACCTAGACGGCAAAGGTGTTGTCGACAACGACACCGCCATCAAGCGAATCAAGGCGGCCGTCGACGCTCGCCGCGACCCAAACCTACTCATCATGGCTCGCACCGACATCCGCGCTGCGGAAGGTTTAGACGCTGCCATCAATCGCGCCAAGATGCTGGTCGACGCCGGTGCCGACGCCATCTTCCCGGAAGCGATGAAAGACCTCAGCGAGTTCGAGGCCATGCGTAATGCGCTGGACGTACCTCTGCTTGCAAACATGACCGAATTCGGTAAAAGCGAGTTGTTTACCAAGCAGCAACTCGCCGACATCGGCATGAACATCGTTATTTACCCGGTGAGTCTCCTACGGCTAGCTATGGGTTCAGCGATGCGTGGTCTCGACTCGCTGAAGGTTGACGGTTCATTGACGAATCAGGTTCAAAACATGCAGACCCGTGCCGAGCTTTACGAGCTACTCGACTACGAGGCATACAACCACTTCGATTCTGGAGTGTTCAACTTCGACCTTTCCAACCACCACAAGCACTAAACAGGGGAGTAACCCATGAACGATGCACCAGAGATCTATAAGGGCCTAGCCGGCGTTCCAGTTGACTACACCGCCATCTCGAAGGTAAACCCAGAGAGCAACTCTCTGCTTTATCGCGGCTATCCGGTTCAGGAACTCGCAGCTCAGAAATCGTTTGAGGAAGTAGCTTGGCTGCTTTGGAAGGGAGAACTTCCAACCAAGGACGAACTCGCCGCCTTCGTAAAGATGGAGCGTGCCAACCGTGAACTATCTCCAAGCATCAAGCGAGTCATCGATGAGCTTCCACTAACCTGTCACCCAATGGACGTCGTTCGCACCGCGGTAAGTGTTTTGGGCACTCAGGACACCACCACCGAAGACCCGAGCCCAGCCGCGAACCTGCAGAAGTCGATGCTGCTTTTCGCGAAGCTTCCAGCAGTGGTCGCCTACGACCAGCGTCGTCGTCGTGGGCAGGAACTCATTGCGCCGCGCGAAGATCTCGACTTCTCAGAAAACTTCCTCTGGATGACCTTCGGTGAGATTCCTGACGCAGTAGTCGTTGATGCCTTCCGCATCTCGCTAGTGCTATACGCAGAGCACTCGTTCAATGCCTCTACCTTCACCGCCCGAGTCATCACCTCAACCACCTCTGATCTCTACTCAGCAGTCACCGGTGCCATCGGCGCTCTAAAGGGTGCACTACACGGTGGTGCCAATGAGGCAGTTCTTCACATCTTCAACGAAATCGGTTTTGGCCCAGACGCCGAAAACCGTGCCTACGCATGGCTCGACCAGGCTCTCGCCGAAAAGCGCAAGATCATGGGCTTCGGTCACCGCGTCTATAAGAAGGGTGACTCGCGAGTTCCAACCATGCGTGCCGCAATGGTCAAGCTGGTCGAATACTACGGTCGCCCAGACATCCTCGACCTATACGAGGGTCTAGAAAAGGCAATGACCGAGCGCAAGGGAATCCTTCCTAACCTCGACTACCCTTCTGGCCCTGCGTACCACATGATGGGTTTCGACACCCTAACCTTCACGCCGCTATTCGTAGCAGCACGCATCACCGGTTGGACCGCCCACATCATGGAACAGGCCGCGTCTAACGCCCTGATTCGCCCACTATCCGTCTACAACGGTGTGGACGAACGCCACCTATAAAATCTTCGAAAGGAACTCGGCAACGTCGTCCATGACGCGATTATCGACCGAGTGTCCTAGACGGTAGTAGCTTTTCACCGTGGCCGAGGTGTGCTGTTTCACCCAGTCTTCGGTTCGAGTCACGGCATCTGCGGAAACCACGGTGTCGTCTAGTCCGCGACAGTAGATCAGCGGGGGCAGTTCTTCTTTAAGTGCTTTATCCGCCGGCTGTTCTGCGCCAAGAGTGAACCCAGAGAGCACTACGGTAGCCAATACTCGCTCAGGACGAGTGCGAAGCAATTGAGTGGCCATCATTCCGCCCTGAGAAAAGCCAATTGGCACGATTAGCGCGCCGGCTGGTACGTTCGCGTCAATCCAATCCCAGAGGTCTTTTGTGGCCGCCTCAACCGGCGCTGCTGCGGGGTTTCCTGGCACAGTGATCGGCGCCCAGGCATAACTGCCAGGTTGAAGAGTCAGGGGAGCGCGAGGTGAGACGAAGGAAAGCTTTGGCAGGTAGTCGACCAACCCGGGCAGGTCATCCTCATTGGAGCCGTAACCGTGAAGAAACACGTAGACGGGTTTTGCCATTAGAGCCAGTCTTTATATTCGGCTACCGAGGATTCGAAGATCAACTCGAGGCCATCTTCTGGGTCATCCTGTTCGCCAACCTGCGGGAACCCAAAGTTCTTGATAATCGCCATGGACTCGAGGTTATTTGGGCTAACGGTGTATCTCAGGAACTTCACTTCTGGCTGGGTCGCGGCCCAATCCCACATGCCCGAAAGGGCTTCGCTAGCGAAACCATTTCCGCGTTCAGGGGCGG
>JBDKLJ010000006.1:0-31069 GCA_039806025.1 Actinomycetota bacterium
CAACCTGCCAAAGTGCTGGCTCGGCACCTGAACCGTCCATCGCACGCATCATTCGCGTGGCTAGTTTGGTGGCAATTTCCAGAGCTCGTTCTGCGGTGACGTCAGACGTTAGCGCCTCGGCTACATATATGACGTCCACATCGCTTAGGTAGTTCAGTTCCCTGGCTCCACATTTGCCCATTGCCATGACGGCAAGTCCGGTAGCTTCAACCTCCTGTTTGGAGTAGTTGCCGTGGGCATCGGAAGCTACCAGTTCCCACCTGGCGATTTCGAGCCCGATTTCGATCGCAGACGTAGCCAAATCCGAAAGGTTTCGAGACACCTCTGGGAACACCTCAATAGGATCAGCTGCAGTGACATCAAAAGCGACGAGTCGGATCAGCTCGGTTCGATACGCGCGGCGAAGAGCCGACACCCGAGAATCAAAAGTATCTTCAACTGCAGAATCAACGGCAGCTCTAAAACGACTCAAAATCTCTTGGGTGGATGCCGGTTTGTTCTGCTTATCTTCAAACACGGCGAGAATTGCTGGTTTGCGTCGAAGTAGATCGACCATGGCACTAGAAGCACCGAGGGTTCGTATCAAGCGCGAGGAAAGCTCCGGCTTGTTGAGAATCTTTTTCAGGCGAACTTTATCGATATCGGCCAGCTCGAGTAGTGCATTCAGCGCTTGGTCTGGATTTGCAGAAAGACCTAGATCAGCCAACGCGGCTCTACCGGCGTCGCCAATTTTTCCAACGAGCGAGTCAAGTTTCGATACGGTTGCCTCGAGATCAACGAAACCGTATCTCGCTAGTTCAGAAAGGCCAAGCGACGCCACAACCGTTTAGAGAGTTTCTAGGTTTTGCTGAAGCTCAAACGGTGTTACCTGTGAGCGATACAGGCTCCATTCGCGGCGCTTGTTTGCGAGCACGTAGCTAAACACTTCTTCACCAAGCACCTCGGCTGCTAGCTCAGACTCTTCGAGCTTGCGAATAGCGTGATCAAGACTCTGTGGCAGCGGTTGGATACCCATGGCTCGACGCTCGGAATCGGTTAGATTCCAAACGTTGTCCTCGGTTTCCGGTGGAAGTTCGTAACCCTCTTCAATGCCTTTCAACCCGGCCGAAAGAATCAGAGCATAGGCAAGGTATGGGTTGGCTGCCGAATCGATGGCACGATATTCGATGCGTGAGCTGTTGCCCTTGTCTGGCTTATACAGCGGAACGCGCAGCAGGGCCGAACGGTTGTTGTGACCCCAACATACGAAAGAAGGCGCTTCACCTCCACCCCATAGACGTTTGTAAGAGTTCACGTACTGGTTGGTAACCGCGGTGATTTCGGGTGCGTGGCGCAAAATTCCAGCCATGAACTGGCGTGCCACCTTCGATAGGTGGTACTGGCCGCTGGCGTCGAAGAATGCATTGGTGTCACCTTCGAAGAGCGACATGTGAGTGTGCATTCCGGAACCAGGGTGCTGAGTGAACGGCTTTGGCATGAACGTTGCGTAAACGCCCTGTTCGATTGCCACTTCCTTGATGACCGTTCGGAACGACATGATGTTATCGGCCATGGTCAACGCGTCGGCGTAACGAAGGTCGATCTCGTTTTGACCAGGGCCACCTTCGTGGTGGGAAAACTCAACCGAGATGCCGAGTTGCTCTAGCATCTGCACAGCACGGCGACGGAAGTCATGTGCGGTGCCACCAGGGACGTTGTCAAAGTAACCGGCCTTGTCAACCGGAACGGGCTCGCCGTGTTCGTTTAACTGTGACGACTTTAGTAGGTAGAACTCAATCTCAGGGTGGATGTAGAACGAGAAGCCAAGGTCGCTAGCTTTGGCCAGAGCCCTGCGCAAAACATTGCGTGGATCCGCAGCAGCAGGCTGGCCATCCGGAGTCTGAATGTCGCAAAACATTCTGGCGGTTGGATCGATTTCACCGCGCCAAGGAAGAATCTGGAAAGTTGAAGGATCTGGCATCGCCAACATATCGGCTTCGTAGGTTCTGGCAAGACCTTCGATGGCACTTCCGTCAAAGCCCAAACCCTCGCTAAAGGCACCTTCAACTTCGGCTGGAGCAATTGCCACAGACTTTAAAGTTCCAGCGACGTCGGTGAACCAAAGTCGAACAAATTTGACCGAACGTTCCTCAATTGTGCGAAGAACAAAATCACGTTGTTTGTCCACTGGAACTTCCTCTCTTATTCCCTGCTACTAGGCTAGTCGTTATGCCGATTATTCGCCTAGCCATGGCTCAAAGTAACCCTGTTGTTGGTGACTTTGATGGAAATTGCGCCACGATTTTGAAAATCACCGCAGCTGCAGCGGCGCAGGGCGCCAACTTGGTGCAGTTTGGCGAAATGTCAATCACTGGCTATCCGGTCGAAGACCTCGTAACCAGAAGAAGTTTCGTGTCTAAGTCCGCCGAAAAAATTGGCCAGCTCGCCACCGATCTGGTGTCTGCTGGCTTTGGCGAAATTGCGGTTGTGGTGGGTGCACCAAGTCTGGCCGACGCTCCAAACGGTTGGGCAATAGCCAGTAACACCGCGTTCGTGCTTCACCAGGGAAAAGTTTTAGCCAGTTACAACAAGCACCACCTGCCCAACTACTCGGTCTTTGACGAATACCGCAACTTTGTACCTGGCCACGAGTCGGCAGTTTTCGAGGTCAAGGGAATCAGATGCGGCTTGGCAATTTGCGAAGACATTTGGCAAGAAGGCGGGCCGGTTGCCGAGCTTTCAAAACACGCGGTTCAACTGACTCTGGTGCTTAACGGCTCTCCTTTCGAAATCGACAAAGACGACCGACGCCTGCAGTTGGTTAGGTCTTTGGCAAAGAAGCAAAACACTGCGGTGTCTTATGTGAACCTGGTCGGTGGCCAGGATGACCTTGTTTTCGACGGAGACAGCCTTTTCGTAACTAAAGGCGGAGACCTGGTGGCCCGAGGTGGCCAATTCACCGAAGACCTCGTCCTAGTAGATTTTGACGGTGAAACCGCGACCTTGGTTTCCAATCACGTTCAAACCAAAGCCGATGACGATTGGCAAGCCTGGAATGCGCTGGTACTCGGACTTCGTGACTACGTAAAGAAAAATGGTTTCAAATCTGTCGTCTTAGGGCTTAGCGGCGGCATTGACTCAGCAGTGGTAGCAACCATCGCAGCCGATGCCATTGGCGCTGACAATGTTTACGGAATATCTATGCCTTCGCGTTATTCGTCCGACCACTCAAAGGGTGACGCCGAGCAACTGGCAGAAAATCTGGGCTGCCACTATGAAACCGTGGCAATCGAATCAATGGTCTCGGCTTTCGAAAACTCTTTGCAGCTAAATGACTTGGCAGGTGAAAATCTGCAGGCTCGCATGCGTGGAGTGATCCTGATGGCCCAGAGCAACAACTTTGGACATCTAACGCTAACTACCGGCAACAAGAGTGAGTTGGCCGTTGGTTACAGCACAATTTACGGAGACTCTGTTGGCGGTTTTGCTCCGCTAAAAGACGTGGAGAAGACATACGTTTGGAAACTTGCCAAGTGGCGTAACGCAGAAGCAGAAAGTCGCGGAGAGCTTGCACCGATTCCACAAAACTCGATTTCTAAGCCGCCTTCTGCCGAACTTCGACCAGACCAGGTAGACCAAGACTCTCTACCCGAATACGACATTCTCGATGCAATCCTCGACGCATACGTTGAAAAGCGCATGGGACTAGAAGAGATAGTTGCTAAGGGTTTTGAGCCGGAGTTGGTTTCACGAGTACTTGGCCTAGTTGATCGCGCCGAGTGGAAACGCCGACAGGGTGCCATCGGACCTAAAATTACTGGGATGGCCTTTGGCCGTGACCGCAGACTTCCAATTACGAATCGATTCAAAGGATAAAAAATGGCAGCAGACAGACTTATTTCATCGGGTGGACCTTGGGAGGCAAAGATTGGCTATTCGCGAGCCGTTGTTGCCGGTGACTACGTCCATGTTTCGGGAAGTACCGCAACCGTCAACGGAGAGCTTCAGCACAAGGGCGATGCCTACGGCCAGACTTTGGTGACCCTGGAAACAGTGATCGCCGGGGCATTGGCGCAGGTTGGTTACTCACTTGCCGATGTGGTTCGCACGAGGGTTTATCTTGCCGATGCAGCAGACATGGACAAGGTCGGCGAAGCTCACGGAAAGATTTTCGGCGAGATCCGCCCCGCAGCAACAATGCTTGCCGGAATTCAGTTCATCAACCCAGACATGTTGGTTGAGATTGAAGTCGACGCCTGGAAGCGCAACTAGTGAAAGAACTGACCCCTAAAAAGGTTCGAACCTCCACCCTTCAGCAGTTCAAGGAAAAGGGGCGCAAAATTGCTTGCCTTACTTCCTATGACACGCTAACCGCAGGAATTTTTGACCGCGGTGGAATTGACGTTGTATTGGTTGGAGATTCGGCAGCCGACAACGTTCTTGGCTACACCTCAACACTGCCGATAACCGTTGATGAAATGATTCCGTTTGGTCGAGCTGTTTCGGCGGCATGTGAACGTGCTCTGGTTGTCGTGGACATGCCTTTTGGTTCCTATGAAACCGGAGCGGATGAGGCTTTGAAAAACGCGATCCGCATCATGAAGGAGACTGGCGCATCCGCGGTAAAGATCGAAGGTGGTCAACGTTCCGTTGAACAAATTTCGGCACTCGTCCAAGCGGGCATACCAGTGATGGGACACATCGGTTTTACCCCGCAGAGTGTTCACGCCCTAGGTGGTTTCAAGATTCAAGGTCGCGGTGATGGTGCGGAACAGCTTCTTGCGGATGCCATCGCAGTTCAATCTGCCGGTGCTTTCTCGGTGGTACTCGAATTGGTTCCAGCCCCGATTGCCACAAAAGTTTCCAAGGAACTCGCAATTCCCACCATCGGCATCGGCGCCGGAGCCGGCTGCGATGGGCAGATTCTGGTCTGGACCGATTTTGCCGGCCTGCACTCGGGCAAACCTAGAAAGTTTGTGAAACAGTACACCGATTTAGCAGCAGCACTCGGCACTGCGGTCGAATCGTACGTCGATGATGTTCAGCACGGTAATTTCCCATTGGCCGAACACGAGTTCGAGGGCTAGTCGAGCTCATCCTCTTCACGCCATTTTGCTGAACGTTCCGCAAGGGTTTTCAAGGCAGCCGCGGCCTCTGCCTCGGTCTCGAAAGGTCCAACCCGATAGGGAGCAGCCGACTGTTTTCCAAATTCAACCAAACCGGTTTTTAGATTGAACCAATATTCAATAGGTTCGCCACTAGATGCCTTGTCGACCATGTTTTACAGCAACTCTCCTAAACTTGAACTATGCCCAAGAATAATGCCGGTCACCTGATTTCAGGCATTGTTTCACCGACTCTTGGAGTTCCCACAAACATCAAAAAGCCTGAGTATGTGGGGAAGCCAGCGCCGGCCAAGTTCACTGGCTCGGACGTCAAAACTCCTGAACAAATTGAAAAGATTCGCGCTGCGGGAAAAATTGCGGCTGGGGCTATCGAAATGTTGCGCAGCCATATTGCGCCTGGAGTCACGACCGATGAACTGGATAAGTTGGCTCACCAATACATCCTTGATCACGGCGCCTACCCTTCGGCTCTCGGTTATCGAGGTTTCCCAAAATCAATTTGCACTTCACTCAACGAAGTAATCTGTCACGGAATTCCAGATGACACAGAACTAGCCGATGGAGATATCGTAAACATCGATATCACCGCCTTTCTCGATGGCTATCACGGCGACCTAAATCACACCATCGAAGTCGGTAACGTTTCTGAGGATGTGCACAATTTGGTAGTTCGCACCAAAGAGTCGCTTGAGCGTGGCATGCTCGCGGCAAGACCAGGACGTGCTGTAAACACCATCGGTTTAGCTATCGAAAACTATGCAAAACGCTTCGGTTACGGTGTCGTTCGAGATTTCACAGGGCACGGTGTCGGCGAGGCTTTCCACTCTGGTCTGATCATTCCGCACTACGACTCGGCGCCTAAATACGACACCGAAATTCAAGTTGGTATGGTTTTCACGATTGAACCAATGCTAACCCTGGGCACCTTTGAGTGGGACATGTGGACTGACGGATGGACAGTTACCACCAAAGACAAAAGTTTTACCGCTCAGTTTGAACACACAATCGCCATCACCGAGGATGGCGTGGATATCCTGACTCTCCCATAGAAAGTAATCATGGCGAAACTAGCAATCGGAATTGACATCGGCGGAACTGGCATAAAAGGCGCCCTGGTCGACCTGAAGAAGGGAAAACTAGCATCCGAGCGTATGAGGGTTGAGACCCCCGTTGGTGGGCGTCCAGACGACATTTCTAAGGTGGTGGCCGAACTCATTAACACCTTGGATCCAAATGGGGAAATTCAGTCGGTAGGAATCTGTTTTCCTGCCGTGGTCCGAGCTGGCATCACTAAGTCGGCTGCCAACGTTTCTAAAGAGTGGATCGATCTGGACGCGGATGCGCTATTCACAAAAGTGACCGGTCGTTCCGTTCACCTAATTAACGACGCAGATGCGGCCGGCGTTGCCGAAATGAAATTTGGCGTTGGAAAAAAATTTAAAGGTGTAGCAATCATGACCACCTTGGGAACTGGTATCGGCTCCGCCTTGTTCGTCGACGGACGCCTGGTTCCAAACACCGAACTGGGACATCTGGAAATCGACGGTGTCGATTACGAGACCAAGGCAGCATATTCCGCAAAAGAACGGGAAGAGCTTGATTGGAGCCAATGGAGCCAAAGGCTGCAGAAGTACTACGGCAAGCTTGAGGCGCTATTCTCTCCAGACCTACTTATAGTCGGTGGCGGAGTCTCCAAGCAGCACGAAGAGTTCCTTCCGCTTCTAAAGCTCGGCGTAAAAATAGTTCCAGCAGAGCTTAAGAATTCGGCAGGAATCATTGGCGCCGCACTGGTCGCTGAAAAACTAAACAAATAGTGGATGGGTCAACCGATACGCCGGGTTTTGTCGTGGGCGATCATCTATCTACGACTGCCGTTACCGACAGCCTCTAGCGGCCTACCCGAAGACTCGAGCGAGTAGCCCTCAAACGTCTTCTGTCTGGCCTTGCTCTAAGTGAGGTTTACCTAGCCAACCAAGTCACCCCGGTTGCTGGTGGTCTCTTACACCACCGTTTCACCCTTACCGCTTTCGCGGCGGTCTATTTTCTGTGGCACTGTCTTGCGAGTTGCCTCGAGTGGGTGTTACCCACCACTTCACTCTGTAGAGCCCGGACGTTCCTCGTTATTGCTAACGCGACCGCCTGGTTGACCCATCCAAGTACAAGGATAGCCCCACGCGGCTAAAGGTGAGCCGTGAAGTTAGCCGTAACGAGCTCAGCAAAGTCTTCGCCCCAATGGCGAATGACGGTCAAGGAGCATGGTGCAACCTGTGGTCGCCAATAACCTGCTGGTCCAGCATCCATTGCCAAAGTCAGGAAACCACGAATTGGCATGACGTGGGCAACGACAACGACACATTTGCCCGAATGTCTCGTGAGTATTGTCTCGCGTGCCTTTCTGGTGCGTGCATCAAAGTCCGCAAGTGATTCCCCGTTTGGAGGGCTTAGCTCCCAAGATCCTCGCCACGATTCAAATTCGCTGGGCCACTGTTCGGCAACTTCCAGATTGGTATGCCCATCCCAGTCACCAAAAGAAATTTCGCGCAACTCTTCGAGCTGCTCAACTGGAACACCAGTGGCAAGCGAAATTGCGTGCGCGGTTTGCTTGGTTCGATTCATCGGAGATGAAACAATCACGTCTGGTTTCGGTAGGTGAGCAAAAGGGCCACTGCTACCAAAAGAAGCGACCAGTGCGGCTGCAGCCTTGGCATCTTTTTCGCCTAGCTCTGACAGGTCGGGATCATCGCCAGTTCCTCCCGAGATCTTGTGTGACTCGGTAAGCGGAGTTCGTCCGTGACGCACCAAGATTACGGTGGTGAGTGGCTCGGTAACATCGCCAGGCGCTCGAATCGACCCAGGAGTCGTAGCGCTAAATTCGACCGTCGCTCCAGACACCGGTTCAGAGGCGTCTAAATACTTGACCAGTGTTTGCTCGTTGTCCATTGCCATATTGGCCAGGGCGTCTGCTCGACTGTTCTCCTCGCGTGGAATCCACTGCCAGGTCACTGGCTTACCAACTACCAGCTTTTGAGCCTCTATGGCAAGAACTTGCATGTCAGGATGCTTGATTTTCCAGTTACCGGCCATCTGTTCGATGACCAGTTTGCTGTCCATGCGAACCAGAAGCTCGGCAGATGAATCGATCTTTGAACACTCTTGAAGAGCCGCCACTAAAGCTCGGTACTCGGCAACATTGTTGGTTGCAATCCCGCCAAACGCCGCAATTTCAACCAAAATCAGACCGGATTTACCATCAATGACTATTGCTCCAGAACCCGAAGGTCCTGGATTTCCGCGACTTCCTCCGTCGGCTTCAATGATTAGGAGACGTGACATCTAACGCACCAAATAGGCATCGCAATTGGGGCAAGTAACGAGCTTGTTTGCCGGTTCCGACATTAGGGAATCGTAGGCAACACCATTCACTGCAAAATGGCACGCGGTGCAGTCACGGCCATCAAGTTCACCAATGGCAACTCCCCTGGCCGCCTTTCGCTCATACGACGCAATTACATCAACAGGGAAAGAGCCAACCAGGCTGCCACGTAATGCTTCAAGTTCAGCCTTGTTCTTAGTAAGTTCAACTGCGGCGGCATCTTGAGATTTAAGTTCCTGCTCAAGCTCCAAGGCTGCCTTGGTGCGCCTTTGAGTGAGGGATTCTGCATCGTCTTTAGCGTTCTCCAGTGACTCCATTAGTTCAAGTTCGGAATCTTCAAGTGCAGAAAGTCGAAGTCGTAGGGAATCGAGTTCATGGTTGATGGCCCGAATATCGCGGTCGGAACTCAGTTCCTTAGACCGATCTTCATCATGTTTGATTCGGGCATTGACGAGGCTGACGTCGTCCAAGGTCTTGTTTAGCTGCTGCTCCAGATTCGTCACCTTTGCATGCGCGGACAGCAACTCGTCACCAATCGCAATCATGTTGGTTCTCAGTTGTTCAGCCGCTTCCCCAGCACTGAGTTTTGCCTGCTTGAGGGCTACCCTGGCAATCTCGATGTCCAATTTTGAGAGGCTCAGCAGCTTTTGCTGCATTTCTTTACTTAGCTCAAGCATCTACAATCACTTTTTCCCAGACATCGGTTTTGATTTCGCTAACGACAACATGAACCCCAGAGACTGCCGAGAGTCGCGCCGCTGCAGCATCAACCCAGAGGCTCTCCGCTGCAAAATGTGAAATGTCAATCAGCGCTAACGGTTTTTCGCGAGGTGTTTCCAGCGCGTCCAATGCTGGGTGATGGCGAAGGTCACTGGTTACATAGACATCTGCTTGACTTGCCAAGACGTCGCCCAGAAATGAATCGCCCGCTCCTCCACAAACAGCGACAGTTTTAATTTGCTGGTCTAGTCTTCCGGCAATTGCTATGCCTCGAGCAGTGGTTGGAAGTTTAGCTGCCACCAATTTTGCAAATAGCTCTAGAGAAAGAGGCTCTTCAAGTTCACCTATGCAACCGTGACCGAATCCATGTGTTGTCGCCACTATGGGTCGCAGATACATTGCACCAAAGGCACTGGCTAGCAGCGAAGAAGATCCGTCTGTCTGTGCGTCTGCGTTGGTATGAGCCGAATAAACTGCGATTCCAAGACGAATCAAGCGGCTAATCAGCGAACCCTTGAGCCCACTTTCGGCTACCGACAACAAAGGTTTGTAGAGCACTGGGTGGTGCGTCAAGATCAATTGGACGCCCGCCAATTCAGCCTCGTCGATTACCGCGTGGGTCAGATCAACGGCAACAAGGATCTTGGTTACTTCACTTGTGGTATCGCCGAGCACCAGACCAACGTTGTCCCATGCTTCGGCATCGGCTAACGGCCAGAAACTCTCAAATTGGCTGACCAGTGTCGAAAGTTTCGGCACTACTCGACCACTACTCCAGCAAGATCGTAGCGACGATCTTCAACGGCCTTGGCCTCTTGTTGCTGACGCCTAATTCTCGGATAGCCCGTAACCAGCGTAAAGACCACGGCGAAGGCAACCGAAATTAGCGAAGCAAACACAATTGAAACTTTGAACCCAAGGATTCCGCTTAGGAACCCTAGCCATGGGAAATAGTCGATTGGAATCGCGATACCCAATCCGAAAACCACACCGAGAACGTATCCGATTAGAGCTACCCAGTTGAATGAGCCGTAGAAACCGTAGCCCCTGGTTAGCGAAGCATCGTGGAATGCACCACGACGCAACAAGGTGTCACTCAGTACCGCACCTATCCAGTAGCCTCCTGGAATGAGTAGGAGACCTACGAGACTTATGTTGAAGGAAAGCGGCTCGTTCAAAACAAACACCTGAACCACAATCAAAGCAACGAACCCGAGCGACACGAGCGTTGCCAACCCGTATCCAATGTGGTTAGTTCCCAAAGTTTTCATGCTCTCGATTAGCTTGGAAACCCCGAGGTAGACAAGTGCCAGAACTGCCACGATTGCAATATCAACCAAGACGGTGCCGCCGGTCAAACCGCTCTCGCTAAGAATGTACTGGATTGCCTTGTAACCATCCTCGAGGAGACCTTGTCCGCCATTTAGAAGCGCTGCCATGTGGCTGTAGCTCAAGATTGGCAGCAGGAATCCGAAGATGCCCATTGGCCAATAGAGGCGTTTGCGTGAAACACCCCATGAGGCAATAGATACTGTTTCACCATCGATGCCGTAAGCGAAAATGCTAACCAAAATGGCGAACAGCGGCGCTACTAGTAGGAATTCCTCAACTTGGAAAATGCCCGCGAGGTTTAGATAGTCAATCGCTGTGGTGGTGATTAAGGCAAAAGCTAGAAAACCAACCAGGACGACAGAAGCGAAAGTGATCTTTAGAACCCGAGCGAAACGCCCACCAAAAATCGCCAATACCGCGGCTGTCAAGGTTAGACCAACTGCTACTAGAGAACCTTGGCTAATTGAGATGGAACCCAGGCTAAATGCAGGCTCCGTGAACGGGGGAAGGCCAACGATGGTTCCATCGAGATATTTCACCGCGCCGAAAGTGATCGCTCCGAGATCAGCCAAGCCCGCCAACAACAGCAAGACTCCAGGAATGACTGCACCAAAAACTCCAAAGGTTGCTCTAGAGGCAACCGCCAAACCACGGTTGGTTCGTCGAGCTGTAACGAATGCAAAAACGTTAACCTTCACGCCTACCAAGACACCCACTAGGCCAGCAAGTACTGAGGTTATGAAGTTAAGGCCGTTGATGGAAGCGAAAACTGCCGCTACTACCGGTGCCAGAACGCCGACACCGAGAATCCAATTCGACATCGAAACCAAGCGATAGCCGACGGTCTTAGGTTCTTCGGCAGGTGCCTCTGGTTCTGCGTTTGCTACAGTTTCCGAGGCCGGTTCAGCTACTACTTCATTCTGCCCAGTTAGCAGTTCTTCGAATTCTTCTGCAGCCTCTTCTGCTGCGCCTACCGGCTCGGAAACAATCGGCGATTGGAGTTCTGGTGCTGGCTCTGGCTCAGCAGGCGATGGTGCTTGCTCTGGCTCAGCTGGAGCGGTCAGTGGCAGTGGTTCCAGTCCGCTCTTGGCACGTTCGAAATTCTCTAGTGCGATCTTGGCTCTGGGGTCATCCGACTGCTCGAGTCGATTCTTCCACTGGGCAATAGCCTGATTGTCTTCTTCGCGAAGTGCTGTCTGCTCTTCAAGGAAGTTCATTGCCTCCAGCATTCCGGCTTCGTCGGCCGTAGCCGAACCGAGCTTGATTGCAATCTGCTCGTCGGTCTGAGACTTTCGAGCAGGGGGCGTGAAGTCGCTAATGTCCATGAGAAAAATAATACCCGCGACCTGCAAGATACTTGCGGTGCGGGTACTACCTTTTAGTGGGCCCTACCGGGCTCGAACCGATGACATCCACGGTGTAAGCGTGGCGCTCTACCAACTGAGCTAAAGGCCCAAGACACGAGAATACACTCGTTTTGCCTCGATTAGCAAATCCTTATGCGTGCAAGGAATCCAGTGCGCGGTTGTATTCGTCCAGAGAGCGTGCCTGACCAGGTGCGGTGATGAACTTAGAAACCAATTCGCCGTCCTTGTTGATCACAAAAGTTGCTCGGTTCGAAATACCGTTGTCTTCTAGGAAAACGCCGTACGCCTTTGCGACCGCTCCATGAGGCCAGAAGTCGGCAAGAACCGAGAACTTGTAGCCTTCGGTCTCGGCGAACTTTTTCTGAACGAATTTCGAGTCAACCGAAATTGCCAAGAGTTCAACATCGGCACGTTCAAATTGAGCGAAGTTATCTCGCAGTTCGCAAAGTTCACCGGTGCAGATGCCTGAAAAGCTCAGAGGATAGAACACGATGACCACGTTCTTCTTCCCTTTGAACTCCGAAAGGGTCACAGTTTCACCGAACTGATTGATCAGGCTGAAATCAGGAGCGGCATCGCCGACAATTAGGGTCATTTATTCCTCCAAGGATTGTGCTTTTCTAATTACATAAACTAAGCCATTTGGGGTTTCATTCCCGCAAACGCACATAGACTTAATGAGCCTTTACAAAGGTGACAAAGGTGTCTTTATTTCACAACTCCCCCACGAAAGGGATGATTCGGTGTCACTGAACAACAACGATGCCTACGCGGTCCACACTCCAGACCAAGACCCACAGGAAACCCGAGAGTGGCTAGAGTCACTCGATGCCGTAGCTAGAGTTCACGGCCGTGGTCGAGCACGAGAAATCATGCTGAATCTGCTTCGACGCTCCCACGAACTGCAGTTGAACGTACCTATCGTTCCAACCACCGACTACATCAACACCATCGCTCCTGAAAACGAGCCGGAATTCCCCGGTGACGAAACAATTGAGCGCACTTACCGCGCCTGGATGCGTTGGAATGCTGCCATGCTGGTGCACCGCGCACAGCGTCCTGGCATTGGAGTCGGCGGCCACATCTCAACTTTCGCCTCAAGCGCATCGCTATACGAGGTTGGCTTCAACCACTTCTTCAAGGGCCAAGACCACCCTTCTGGCGGCGACCAGATCTTCATTCAGGGACATGCTTCACCAGGCCCATACGCTCGTGCCTTTTTGGAAGGCCGCCTCAGTGCCGATCAGCTAGACGGCTTCCGTCAGGAGAAATCCCACAGAGCTGGCAGCCTGTCGAGTTACCCACACCCTCGACTGATGCCAGACTTCTGGCAGTTCCCAACCGTTTCGATGGGTCTGGGTCCAATCAACGCCATTTACCAGGCACAGTTCAACCGCTACCTAATGGGTCGCGGCTTCAAAGACACGGCTGAACAGCACGTTTGGGCATTCCTCGGCGATGGTGAACTCGATGAGGTCGAGAGCCGTGGAGCGCTGCAACTAGCCGCTAACGACGGGCTCGACAACCTAACCTTCGTGGTGAACTGTAACCTTCAGCGCCTCGACGGCCCGGTTCGCGGTAACGGCAAAATCATTCAGGAACTCGAAAGCTTTTTCCGAGGAGCCGGTTGGAACGTAATCAAGGTTGTCTGGGGTCGCGAGTGGGACTCGCTTCTTGCAAATGACGTCGACGGCGCTCTGGTTGACCTTATGAACAAGACTCCAGACGGTGACTATCAAACCTTCAAGACCGAAAACGGTGCATTCGTTCGTGAGAACTTCTTTGCCCGCGACCCTCGCACTCTAAAACTGGTTGAGCACATGACCGACGACCAGATCTGGGGTCTGAAGCGCGGTGGACACGACTACCGCAAGGTTTATGCCGCCTACAAGGCCGCGTTGGCTCACAAAGGCCAGCCAACCGTGATTCTGGCTAAGACCATCAAGGGTCACACTCTTGGAAAGTCTTTCGAGGGACGCAACGCGACTCACCAGATGAAGAAGCTAACTCTAGAGAACCTGAAGAGTTTCCGTGACGAGCTGAAAATCCCTATCACCGACGCCCAACTCGAAGAGAACCCTTACCAGCCTCCGTACTTCAACCCAGGACCTGACGCACCTGAAATTCAGTATCTTCACGAGCGTCGCCGTGCACTCGGCGGTTACCTACCGGAGCGTCGCAGTAAGTATGTTGACTTCAAACTTCCCGAAGACAAGACCTATGAAATCGCTAAGGGTGGGTCGGGCAATCAGCCGGTTGCAACCACCATGGCCTTCGTGCGCTTACTGAAAGACCTTCTGCGCTCCCCCGAATTCGGTGAGCGAATCGCGATGATCATCCCTGACGAGGCGCGAACCTTCGGAATGGACTCCTTCTTCCCGACCGCCAAGATTTATAACCCACAGGGTCAGCACTACATTTCGGTAGACCGTGACTTGCTATTGGCTTACAAAGAGTCACCTGCAGGTCAGATCATCCACACCGGAATCAACGAGGCCGGATCTATGGCATCGTTCACCGCTGCTGCATCTAGCTATGCCACGCACGGCCAGCCAATCATCCCGTTCTACGTGTTCTACTCGATGTTCGGATTCCAGCGCACAGCAGACTCGATTTGGGCCGCTGCCGACCAGCTAAGCCGAGGTTTCCTAGTCGGAGCCACTGCCGGACGCACCACGTTGACTGGTGAAGGCCTGCAGCACGCAGACGGCCACTCTCCAATCATCGCCGCCACGAACGATGCAGTGCTTAGTTACGACCCTGCATACGGATATGAGATCGGACACATCGTTCGTTCTGGTATCGAGCGCATGTATGGAGGAACGCACACCGATCCAAACGTGATGTACTACCTGACGGTTTACAACGAGCCAATGCTTCAACCTGCCGAGCCAGAGAACGTTGACATCGACGGAATCGTTCGTGGTATCCACAAGATCTTCAACAACCCTGCAGAAGGCCGTAAAGCGCAGATTTTGGCTTCCGGTGTTGCAGTGCCTTGGGCGCACGAAGCCGCCAAACTACTTCAGGAAGACTGGGGAGTTTCGGCTGACGTTTGGTCGGTTACCTCATGGACTGAACTACGCCGCGACGGACTGCGACGCGACGAAGAGGCGTTCCTAAACCCAGGGCGTGAAGTAGCTCCTGCCTACCTAACTTCGAAACTGACTGGTCACCATGGCCCGATTCTCGGTGTAAGCGATTACATGCACCAGGTTCCAGATCAGATTCGCGCTTGGGTTCCTGGCGACTATGCAACGCTTGGCGCAGAAGGATTCGGTTTCTCAGATACTCGCGCCGCCGCTCGTCGTCACTTCAAGATTGACGGTCCATCGATCGTCGTCCGAGTTCTACAGCAGTTGGTCGCTCGTGGCGAAATGGATGCCTCGGCACCGGCCGCAGCAATCGAGAAGTACAGCCTTCACGATGTGAACGCAGGTACCAGCGGAAGCACTGGCGGTGACGCGTAATGCTTGTTATTGCCTGCCCTGGTCAGGGTTCTCAAACACCTGGCTTCTTTACGCCTTGGCTTGAGCTTCCAGCTTTTGCGGAGGTAATTGAGATTGCCTCAAGTGCATCTGGTCTCGACCTCACCACGTTCGGAACCATCAGCGATGCAGACACCATCAAAGACACCGCTATCGCCCAGCCTCTAATTGTTTCGGCTTCGCTAGCTTCATTCGCTGCTCTCGGATCAGCTGGGCTTGGTGAAGTAGCTGGTGTCGCGGGACACTCGGTAGGTGAGGTAGCCGCGGCTTCCATAGCAGGTGTTTTCGACACCGCCGAAGCCATGGCTTTTGTCACCAAGCGTGGAAACGAGATGGCCAAGGCTGCCGGCCTTGAATCTTCATCCATGGCTGCAGTGCTTGGCGGAGAACGCGATGAGGTAGTTGCTGAACTTACCAAGCGTGGGCTCTTCGCAGCGAACTACAACAGTGCTGGTCAGATTGTTGCTGCCGGTGATGCCGATGGTATTGCGGCACTGGCTGCTAATGCCCCAGCTGGCACGCGCGTGATCCCTTTGGCCGTCGCAGGCGCGTTCCACACTCGTTTTATGGAACCAGCAGTTGCCGAATTAGACAACTACGCAAACGGAATCTCGGTGACCGACCCAGGCATCACGCTCTGGACCAACCGCGATGGCTCGGCAGTATCGTCTGGACCAAAGTATTTAGAGCTGCTAGTTAGCCAGGTTTCAAACCCGGTTCGCTGGGATCTCTGTATGGAATCGATGGTTTCCGCCGGGGTAACCGCACTCATCGAACTGTCTCCTGCTGGAACCTTGGCCGGAATCGCCAAGCGCGCAATGCCAGGGGTAGAGACTCTAGCTCTCAAAACTCCAGACCAGCTTGATGCAGCTATCGAACTAGCCAAGAACCACGCTTAGGAGCAAAAGGTGAACCCAACCCTGAACCAATACGAGGCAGTAAAGTTTTCGCGAATCTATTCGTTGGGCGCCGCACGTGGGAACCTAGTGGTCACCAATGACGACGTCGCAGGTCCGATTGATTCCAGCGACGAGTGGATTCGCCAGCGTACTGGAATCATCACCAGACGTCGTGCCGGTAAAGACCTCAGCCTCATGGACATGGCTGTTGAAGCTTCAAACGAAGCCATTGCCAAGGCAGGTATTGAACCGAGTGAGATCGGTGCGGTTATCTTCAGCACCATCACACACCCTTACCAGACTCCTTCGGCTGCCACCTTGCTCGCAGACAAGATCGGCGCTAACCCAGCACCTGCCTATGACGTGTCAGCGGCTTGCGCGGGTTACTGCTACGGTATTGCTCAGGCAGATGCACTGGTGCGTTCAGGAATGGCCAAATACGTGCTCGTGGTCGGTGGCGAAAAGCTGAGCGACTTCATCGACCCAGCCGATCGAAGCATTTCCTTCCTACTTGGCGATGGAGCCGGTGCCGCGATTGTTGGCCCGTCTGACGCTCCTGGAATCTCCCCAACCGTTTGGGGTTCAGACGGTTCCAAATGGGAAGCAGTTAGCATGACCTCGTCCCTGCTGGAATTCCGTGATGGCGCAGCCAGCTGGCCTACCCTCCACCAGGAAGGTCAGACCGTGTTCCGCTGGGCCGTTTGGGAAATGGCAAAGACCGCCAAGAAGGCTTTGGAAGTTGCCGGTGTGAAGCCAGAAGACCTTTCGGCCCTAGTAACTCATCAGGCAAACATTCGCATCATTGACGAGTTGGCAAAACAGCTCGAGCTACCGGAGCACGTGGTCGTTGCGCGCGATATCATCAACACCGGAAATACTTCGGCCGCATCCATCCCGCTGGCTATGCACGAACTGCTAACGTCAGGAGCCGTTAAGTCTGGCGGATTGGCGCTAGAAATTGGCTTCGGCGCAGGTCTAGCCTTCGGCGCTCAAGTAGTTGTTCTGCCCTAAACTTAAACACGGTAAATAACCAATAAGGAGAAATCATGGCACTGTCAAAGGATGAGGTACTAGCAGGTCTAGCCGAGCTAGTAAACGAAGAAACCGGTCTAGCCGCTGACGCAGTTCAGCTAGACAAGAGCTTCAGCAACGACCTAGACATCGACTCGATCTCGATGATGACCATCGTTGTAAACGCAGAAGACAAGTTCGGCGTAAAGATCCCAGATGAGGAAGTAAAGAACCTCATCACCGTAGAAGACGCAGTCTCCTACATCACCAACAACCAGTAATTCCAAATTACGGGAGAGTTTTCGTGAAAATCGTAGTAACTGGACTAGGCGCCACTACCCCACTCGGTGGAGATGTGTCGTCAACTTGGGCTGCGCTGCTTGCAGGTAAGTCGGGCATCTCGACTCTGCAACAGCCTTGGGTAGAACAGTACGAAATTCCGGTTACCTTCGCTGGCCAGGCTGCAGTGCCTGCCAGTGAGGTACTCACCCCTCAGGAATGCAAGCGTCTCGACCCATCGAGCCAGTTTGCGCTTATTGCCGCCCGCGAGGCTTGGGCGGATGCCGGAGCACCTGAAGTTGTTCCGGAACGCCTCGCAGTTGAATTTTCTACCGGCATAGGTGGTGTTTGGACTTTGCTTGATGCGTTCGACACCCTAAAGGAACGTGGCGCTCGTCGAGTGCTCCCAATGACCGTTCCAATGCTTATGCCAAACGGTCCTGCTGCAGCTATCGGCATGGACCTGGCTGCCCGCGGTGGGGTTCGCACTGCAGTATCGGCTTGCGCATCGTCAACCGAAGCAATTGCAAACGCAATCACTCGTCTCCAGTCTGGTGAGATTGACATCGTGGTTGCCGGTGGCTGTGAGGCTGCTATTCACCCACTGCCAATTGCGGCGTTCGCTGCGATGCACGCAACCTCTCGCCGTAACGACGAACCTACTCTCGCATCGCGCCCATACGACATCGCTCGCGATGGGTTCGTAATGGGAGAAGGCGGAGGCGCGTTGGTTCTAGAAACCGAAGAGCACGCCAAGAAGCGCGGTGCCAAGATTTATGCAGAGCTCGTTGGTGGCGCAGTTACTTCTGACGCGTACCACATCACGGCTCCAGACCCAGAAGGATCGGGTGCTGCTCGCGCGGTGCTTTCGGCTCTTGAGCAGGCGAATGCGAAGCCAGAGGATGTAGTGCACATCAATGCGCACGCTACCAGCACCCCGGTTGGTGACATTGCGGAGTACACAGCTCTCAAGCGAGTTTTCGGTGATCACCTGGAGAAGATTGCTGTTTCGGCTACCAAGTCTTCGACCGGTCACCTGCTCGGTGGCGCGGGTGCCATCGAGGCAGTGTTTACCATCTTGGCTTTGATGGAACGCACCGCTCCTCCAACCATCAACCTAGACAACCAGGACCCTGAGATTCCTCTAGACGTCGTCACAAGCCCTAGGAAGCTGCCTGAAGGTCCAATCTTGGCCATCAGCAACAGCTTTGGCTTTGGTGGTCACAATGCCGTTGTAGCCTTCAGAAGCTACGAGTAAGAACTCAAATAAATAATCCCGACTACCTATTTGGTAGTCGGGATTATTTTTAGCTTGATTTAGTGAGCGTGCTGACCACGGTAGTTTTCAAAAACGAAGCCGATTAGCGCCACGAACGCAAGTGGGAACCCGATAAAGAACAACCACCAACCAACTGCTAGCGATGCGAAAACGAGAGATCCGAATAGACCTAGGAAGAATGGCCACCAGCTCCATGGGTTGAAGAAACCGATCTCCGAATCTCCGTCTGAAATCTTGGCTTTGGTGTTGTCTTCTGGAACAGGTCCCTGGTTTCGAGCAGTCTTACCCAAGTAGAAAGCAATAAACGCCGACATGATTGATAGCATGGCTAGCGCTGCGGTGCCGATGATCTCAAACTTGAAGCCAAATAGCGCAGGTCCTCCAGCAGTCAAACCTTGGTAAGGCTCAACGAGCATCCACCAGGTGTACGCAACTGCATCAAGTAGGTAGAACGCGGTTAGAAACCAAAACAGTCTTGCATTGAAACGCATTGGCCTTAGCCCTTCTTTACGGTCTTCTTAGTGGCTACGGTTCCAGATGCTTCTGGGTGGTTCAAATCGAAAGCCGGTGATTCAGAGCGAATCAGTGGAATCGAAGTGAAGTTGTGGCGTGGGAATGGTGAAGCGGTTGCCCACTCAAGCGAACGGCCGTAACCCCAAGGGTCGTTTACCTTAACCAGAACACCCTTGCGGTGGGTAATGTAAACGTTCCAAAGGAATGGAAGGAACGACAGCGCTAGGATGACCGAACCAGCAGTCGAAACCTCGTTCATCCAGGTGAATCCATCTTCAGGTAGGTAGGTCGCGTAACGTCGCGGCATGCCCGCAACACCAAGCCAGTGCTGCACCAAGAAGGTGCCGTGGAAACCTACGAAAAGTAACCAGAACTGAATCTTGCCAAGACGCTCGTTCAGCATCTTTCCGGTCATCTTTGGATACCAGAAGAAAATACCAGCGAACATCGCGAAGACCACGGTTCCGAAGATTACGTAGTGGAAGTGTGCAACGACGAAGTAGCTATCCGAGAGGTTGAAGTCAAGGGTCGGGCTAGAGAGGATAACACCGGTCAAACCACCAAAGATGAAGGTGGTTAGGAAGCCGAGGGTCCAAAGCATCGGAGTTTCGAAGCTAATCGAACCGCGCCACATGGTACCGATCCAGTTGAAAACCTTAACACCGGTTGGCACCGCAATCAACATAGTTGTGAATGCGAAGAACGGCAGCAATACCTGTCCGGTTACGTACATGTGGTGTGCCCAGACGGTCATCGAAAGAGCTGCAATCGCGATCGTTGCGTAAATCAGAGTCTTGTAACCGAAGATTGGCTTGCGGCTAAATACTGGGAAGATTTCCGAAATAATTCCGAAGAAAGGAAGAGCAAGGACGTAAACCTCTGGGTGACCAAAGAACCAGAACAGGTGCTGCCAGAGCATGGCGCCACCGTTTGCTGGGTCAAAGATGTGGGCACCAAACTTACGGTCAGCACCTAGAGCAAAGAGTGCAGCTGCTAGTGGTGGGAAGATCATGACGACCAGAATCGAGGTGACCAGTGTGTTCCAGGTGAATACAGGCATACGCCACATGGTCATACCCGGTGCACGCATGGTCAGGATGGTGGTGATGAAGTTAACACCACCCATAATCGAACCGAAACCGCTCAATGCCAGACCGAAGACCCATAGATCGCCACCGATCCCCGGAGTAAAAGTCGAGGTGGATAGCGGAACGTAAGCAAACCAACCAAACGAGGCCGCACCCTGCGGGGTGAAGAAACCCGCGACAGCTACAAAACTACCGAAGAAGTAGAACCAGTAAGCGATTGCGTTTAGTCGCGGGAACGCAACGTCTGGGGCACCAATCTGAACCGGCATCAAAATGTTTGCAAAAGCTGCAAAAAGCGGAGTTGCAAACATCAGAAGCATGATGGTTCCGTGCATGGTGAATAGCTGGTTGTACTGTTCCTTGGTCGCAACGATCTCAAGACCTGGAAGGGTCAGCTGGGCTCGGATCATCAGAGCCATCACACCAGCGATAAGGAAGTATGCGAACGAAGTGATTAGGTACAGGTAACCGATCTTCTTGTGGTCGGTGGTGGTCAGCCAATCAACGAGGATCCGGCCCTTGCTCTTTGGAACAACCGGGGTGGCTTGGTTTAGCGTTGCGGTAGCCATTTGCTTATTCCTTGTTCTCTACAGGAGCAACTACACCAGGTAGGTTCATGTTGCGGCTTGCATCAATAGAAAGCTGACCGACCTGGCCGGCAGCCTTTAGATCTTCAATGTGCTGGTCGTACTCCGACTGGGAGACAACCTTGACGTTGAAAAGCATCATCGAGTGGAATTCACCACAGAGTTCAGCGCACTTACCGCGGTAGGTGCCTTCCTTTTCAGGAGTGAAATACATCTGGTTCCAGCGACCGGGCAGGGTGTCCTTCTTGTACAGGAATTCGATTACCCAGAACGAGTGGTCTACGTCGCGTGACTGTAAGTCGATTTCGACACGCTTTCCAACCGGAAGGTACAGGGTTGGGAGGGTCGACTCATCGAATGAAGACTCGTTGTTGTACTGAGCCTGGATTCCCGACTCGTAAACGTTGTCGTTGGTGTAGTTGAAGTCCCAGCTCCACTGCTTTCCAATCACCTGAATGGTTACCTCAGGATTGTTTGGCGCTTCGATGGCTTTCATGGACTGAGCGGTTAGCACGAAGAAACCGATTACCAAAATGAATGGAACCACGGTAAACAGGGTCTCGATTGGGTTGTTGTAACGCATCTGCGCAGGTAGGTGATCGTCACCCTTGCGACGACGGTAAACAATAATGGCCCATGCCATTAGAACCCAAGCTAGAGCACCTACGCCCCAAAGGACTGCCCAGGAAAGGTTCCAGAAGTCAATGATGCCGTTGGTGTGGTTGGTTACATCCACGGCCTCACTTGGTAGAGGCATCAAAATTGCTGAGCTGAAATCTGCACGAGCACAGCCAGACAAAATCAGAGTGGTTGCAGCAGCACCGCTAGCTAGTGCAACCCTTAGAGCACGCTTAGAAAGCACAATCGACCCTTCGAATCGTTACTGATTTAGTCTAAACCTGTGAACCCGCTTGGAGTGGCGAAAACGCCCGATTTCATCGAAGAAACTTTAGGAATTAGCAGAAAGATTCGCCACAGGCGCAGGTTGAAGTGGCGTTAGGGTTTTCAATCACGAGACCCTGCTTGGTAAGGGTGTCTTCGTAATCGATGGTGGCGCCGTTGATTAGCGCCAGCGAACCTGGATCAACCACGGTCTCGAAGTCGCCGAACGGGAAGATTTCATCGACCTCATCGGCCTTGTCGTCGAAGAACAGGTCGTAGTTCATGCCCTGGCAACCACCAGGCTTTACCTCGATACGCAGGCGAAGCTTGGTCTCGTTACTCTCGGAAGCCAAAAGGCTAGAGATTCGTTCGATAGCTGCCGGGGTTAGGGTAAGCGCTGCATTGGTAGTTTCGGTCATTTGATTACTCCTTCGAGAACTCAATTCTACTTTTCAAAACCGCTCGGCAAGTCAAAACATTCCGCTAACCTTATCGGTATGACTCCAGCAAACAACTCAAACGGTAAAGGCCGGCCTACACCTGCGCGCAAAGAGCGCGAAGCTGCTAGAAAGAAGCCTTTGGTTGCCCCACGAACCAAGGAAGGCAAGAAAGCTAGCGCCGAGGAACGTCGCAAGGCAAATATTGCAGCTCGTGAAGGTTACGCCGCTGGAGATGACCGTTACCTCACAAAGCGTGATGCTGGGCCGGTAAAGAGACTAATTCGTGACTACGTTGATTCACGCTGGTTCACCACGGGTGAGATTCTGCTTCCCGCGATGGTACTTGCGGTGTTCATCACCGCCCCTGGCCTAGCTGACATTTTGAACGTGGTAGTGCTAGTGATTTTTGGTGTCTTCTTACTCGAATCATTCCTACTGACCCGCGGCGTGAAAAAGATCATCGCTAAGAAGTTTGGAAACAAGGACGAAAAGGGTGTGTGGCTATACGTCGCGTTCCGTGCGCTTTACCCACGTTTCTTCCGCCTACCTCGTCCGCAGGTCGCACGCGGCACCAAGTTCTAAGGTTTCGCTAACTCGCGATTAATCTTTCTGGCCCAAAATGGGCCTTGGTAAACAAAACCGGTATAGCCCTGCACCAGGTTCGCTCCAAGGCTTAGCCTTTCCTGCACATCTGCGGTGGTTTCAATTCCACCAACCGAAATAATGGCAATCCGCCCGGCGATGGTCTGGTTAAGTAGTCGAAGCACTTCAAGCGATCTGGATTTCAAGGGAGCACCCGAAAGTCCTCCGGCACCGATAGCTTCGACCCTCTCGCTCGGAGTTTTCAGGCCGGTTCGAGAAATTGTGGTGTTAGTTGCAATGACACCGGCGAGACCTAGCTCGATTGCCAGCCCGGCGATTTCGTTAATTTCCTCATCGAGCAAGTCGGGGGCAATCTTTACCAAGACCGGAGTTTTTCCAGCCTTAGCCATTACAGCTTCAAGGATCGGCTTTAGCGATTCGGTTGCCTGCAGGCTTCGCAATCCTGGAGTGTTTGGTGAAGATACGTTGACAGCTAGGTAATCGGAAAGGTGTGCCAGTAGTTCGGTGCTCGTGCTGTAATCGGTTACTGCGTCTTCGATTGGTGTGACTTTGCTCTTGCCGATATTCACACCGATGATCGGAAGTTTGGAATTCTTGGCTCGAAGTTTGGTTAGTCGTTCCGCAAGCTTGGCAGCCCCATGGTTATTGAATCCCATGCGATTGATGAGAGCTCGATCTGCAACCAATCTAAATAGTCGTGGACGTTCATTGCCTGGTTGCGCAATCGCTGTCACCGTGCCTACTTCAATGTGTGAAAAGCCCAGATCAGCCAAAGGCCGAATCATGGTTCCATCTTTGTCAAAGCCTGCTGCCAACCCAAAAGGGCCAGCAAAACTTAGGCCAAGAGCCTCGGTTTTCCTGGTGCGACTAGCTGGCAAGCGAAACACTCTAGTAATGCCAAACTTTGAACCACTCACCAAGAATTTGGCAATAACGTGATGAATCCACTCTGGGTCAAATTTAGAGAACAGAACGCGGAAGATAAACGAATACATAGTTTTAGCTTTCCAACCGAGCAGCGATGGCTTCGAAGTGAGCGGGTAATCCCTCTTCGTTCGCGAGATTTTTGACTCTTTCGGCCACTGCTTCAAGGGCCGCGCTGCCGTAATCAATTACTTGCTGCGTTCTGAGGAAAGTGTGCACCGATAGGCCTGAACTGAACTTTGCGTTTCCACTGGTTGGTAGCACGTGGTTTGAGCCGGCCATGTAATCACCAAGCGACACGGGCGAGAAAGGGCCTAGGAACACGGCTCCCGCATTCTTTATCTCAGGTAACACCGCCTTAGGATCATCTACCTGAATTTCTAGGTGCTCGGTTGCATAGGCATTGGCGACGGCAATTGCATCGGAAATGCTCGAAACCAAAATGATTGCCGACTGCATTCCGGTGAGAGCGGTCTTTGCACGCTCGCTGTGCACAGTAGCGGCGGTTTTTCGAAGCAACGATCGCTGTACGGCTTCCGCTAACTCAGGGGAATCGGTGACCAGCACTGAAGCCGCCGCTTCATCGTGTTCAGCCTGTGAAAGTAGGTCGGCTGCGACAAAATCCGGGTTTGCAGAGGAATCGGCGATTACCAGGATCTCGGTGGTGCCCGCCTCTGAGTCGATGCCCACCACACCGCGCAAAGCTCGCTTGGCAGCAGTGACGAATGTGTTTCCAGGGCCGGTGACGATGGAAACCGGTTCGAGACCCAACATTGGGACTCCAAGAGCCATGGCCGCTATGGCTGCCGGCCCGCCTACGTTATAAACCTCATCGACACCGAGTAAAGCAGCTGCAGCCAAAACCGTTGGGTGTGGTCTACCAGCGAAGTTTTTCTGACCAGGAGTTGCAATCACCAAACGGTCGACACCTGCCACCTGAGCGGGGACTACGTTCATAACCACGCTGGATGGGTAGACGGCCTTTCCACCCGGCACATAGAGGCCTACAGCCTCCACAGGAACCCAGCGTTGGTGCACCACAGCACCTGGAGCTAATTCCGTGGTGGTGTTCTCCGGAAGATTCGCAAGGCTTACCAGCCTTACTCTTTCAATCGCGGTTTCGAGTGAGAGCCTCAGCTCCTTGCTGAGACCCGACAGGGCGCCAGACAATTCCTCGTCTGAAACTCGGATTGGCCGAGGGTCAAAACCATCAAACTTTTCTGCCAGTTCAACAATGGCTGCTTCTCCCCTGATGCGAACTGCTTCGACCAGTGGAAGAACCTGAGCGAGTGCATTTTCGATACTGAAACCGGCACGTGGCACGAGCTCGTTGATTTCTCGAGTGCCGGGGACGCCGGATCGGAAATCAACAATGCGCAGCAAAGATTCAGACAAAATTACTCAACTTTCTTGGGTCAATTCTATTCGGCACCCCGAACCCGCTAGCCTTGAAACGTGGACGCTACAGAAAACAATCAATCTTTGATCACCGATGCCGTTGAGGCGTTGAAAAATACATTCAGAAACCACGCCTCTGGCGTAGCCGTCATCACAATGTTGGATGCCGATGGAAAGCCGGTCGGATTCACTGCCACTTCTGTTACTTCGCTAGGCGCTAATCCTCCGCTGGCGAGCTTCAACGTTGCAAGCGGTTCCTCGACTTGGCCAGCGCTTTGCGGCGCCACCTGGGTGGCCATCCATACCCTCGGTGAAAACAATCAGGCTTTGGCAGAGAAAATGGCGACCGACCACACCAAGCGCTTCTCGGATTCCGACTGGAAAATTGGGCCGAAGGGTTTACCAATTTTCCCGGAAGCGTCATCCGTTTTAATTGCTGGCATCAGAGAAATTCATGCGGTTGAAAATAACGCCGTGGTAATCGTCGATGTCGTCGAAGGACTATCAGGTGTTAAACAGCGTCCGCTCATTTACTTCCAGCGAGGCTACCTCATCGGTTGATACCGAACTGGTTGGCTCTTCGAGTTTCGCCATGCGCTCGTCAATCACGATGCAGTCTGCACCGAGCAAGAGCTTGAGTTCTACGATTAGCTCGGGCGAGTATTTGATTTTCTGAGGCAACGAGTAGGTTCTGCTATCGCCACCGGAAATGATTGTGATTACAAATTCCGTGTTACCGCGATATTCCTTGATGATGTCTTGAAGCTTTTCTAGAGTTTCACGATTGGCGTGTTCGTTATTGATTCGAACATGCAACTTGCCAACGTATTCATCTTCGCTTTGAGTTTCAAGTACATCGATTCCATAAACGTTGATGTTTGGAGCCTCATCGCGCATTTGGATTCGACCTCGCACCGAAATAACCGAGTCGGTGCTAATGAGACTCTCGTACTGGGCGAAGGTTTTACCAAGCAAGCTGAATGTGAACTCACCTTCGAGGTCTTCAATGGTGACCTGCATGTACTGGTTTCCAGACTTCTTTGCAACACGCGTTGAAGCCATGGTGACCAGGCCGGCCAGGTTGATCGGCATGCCGTCCTCAAGCTTCTCGGCGCCAACAAATTGACCGATTGACATGGTTGAGTTTGCAACCAGCTGACGCTCTCGACCAAAGAGCGGGTGGTCGCTCACGTAAAGACCAAGCGTTGATCGCTCGTAAGTTAGCTTGATGCGCTTTTCAAACTCTGGCAGGTTAGGGATTTCCAGCATCGTCGGGTCTTCGTCGAACATGCCGCCGAAGAGGTCCATCTGCCCCTTCGCTTCTTCTTTCTTGCGGTTCACCTGAGAATCCACCGCTGTTTCATAAATCGCCATCAAACCACGACGAGTGTGCCCGAGTGAATCAAAGGCACCCGCCTTAATCAACGATTCAATGGTTCGCTTATTGCAAACTTGCACCGGCACCTTCATGAGGAAGTCATTGAAATTCAGGAACTTACCCTGAGTCTCGCGAGCTTCTACGATTCCCGCAACCACGTTTTCACCGACGCCCTTGATGGCAGCCAAACCAAAGCGAATGTTTTTGTCGCGACCGGAGAAGTGGCCGATTGACTCGTTGACATCCGGCGACAACACCTGAAGCCCCATCTTGCGACAGGCACTGAGGTAAATAGCCAGCTTGTCTTTGGTGTCACCAACGCTAGTCAAGAGCGCAGCCATATATTCGGCTGGGTGATTGGCCTTCATGTAGGCGGTCCAGTACGAAAGGATTCCGTAGGCGGCGCTGTGAGACTTATTGAACGCGTAACCCGCGAATGGGAGCAGGGTGTCCCAAAGCGCGGTTACCGCCTCCTCGGGGAACCCACCCTGAAGCATTCCGCTCTTGAACGCTTCGAACAGACCATCTAGCTCTTTGGCGTCTTTCTTACCCATCGCCTTGCGGAGGTTGTCGGCTTGAGCAAGGGTGAAGTTGGCAACCTTCTGAGCCGCTGCCATTACCTGCTCCTGGTAAACAATCAGACCGTAGGTGGGGCCAAGAATCTCATCCAGAGGCCCTTCAAGGCTCGGGTGAATCGGAATGTTTGCCTGAAGACCGTTCTTGCGTTTGGCGTAATTGGTGTGAGCGTTAACACCCATCGGGCCCGGACGGTAAAGAGCGATAGCAGCCGAAATGTCGTCGAACGAGGTTGGCTTCATTAGCCGTAGCAGGCTGCGCATGGCGTCACCATCGAGCTGGAAGACACCGAGGGTGTCTCCATTGCTGAGCATTTGATAGGTTTTCGGGTCTGCGTTCAGGTCAAGATCATCCAGAACCGGGGCTTCTCCCCCGTTGAACCTGATGTTCGCCAGCGCGTCTTCCAAAACCGTTAGGTTTCTAAGCCCCAGGAAGTCCATCTTGAGAAGACCCAACTTTTCAAGGGGGCCAGCATCGAACTGAGTGATGTAGCCGGTTTCACCTTCGCGGGTCATTAGCGGAATCACGTCGAGCAATGACTCCTGCGAAATGATGACACCGGCAGCGTGCACGCTGGTTGATCGCTTCAGACCTTCCAAACCTCTGGCAAGGTCAAATATTTTCTTTGCCGCGTCGTCGGATTCAATAATTTCACGGACCGTGATTGCGTCCTTATAACGTTCGCGTTCAGGATTGACAACGTCCTCGAGTTCGATCTCTTGGCCCAGCACAGCCGGCGGGAAAGCCTTGGTCAGTCGTTCGCCATCTGCAAAGGTCATACCCAGAACACGCGCGGCATCTTTGAGCGCAGCCTTGGCCTTGATGGTGTTGAAAGTACCAATTTGCGCTACTCGGTCATCGCCGTATTTTTGATAAACGTACTTGATCACATCACCGCGACGACGATCGTCGAAGTCAACATCGATATCAGGCATCGAAATACGTTCTGGATTCAAGAATCGTTCGAAGATGAGGCCGTATTTGAGCGGATCCAGGGCGGTGATTCCTAGGGCATAGGCCACGATGGCTCCAGCCGCAGAACCACGACCTGGTCCAACCGAGATACCTTGGGATCTCGCCCAGTTGATGAAGTCTGCTACAACCAGGAAGTACCCGGAGTAACCCATTCGGTGAATCACCGAGATTTCGTATTCGCACTGTTTAGCTTGAGCTTCAGGAACGCCGTTTGGGAAACGTCGAGCCATTCCTTCGTGAACCTGCTTCTCAAACCAAGTGTCCTCAGTTTCGCCTTCAGGAACTGGGAATTTTGGAGTCAGGCTCAGGTCGGCGAATGCGACTGCACATTCCTCAGCAATTTTTAGCGTGTTGTCACAGGCTTCCGGAAGATCCGAGAAAAGTTCCCGCATCTGCTCGGGTGACTTGAGATAAAAACCACTGCCGCCGAATGCGAAGCGGTTCGGGTTGTCTAGAGTGTCGTTGGTCTGCACGCACAGTAGCGCTTCCTGAGCTGCGGCCTGGTGTTCATGCACGTAGTGAAGGTCATTGGTCGCCACGAGCGGCATGCCGGTTTCCCGGGCCAAACGAATTAGCTCTGACTCGGTCTTCTCTTCGATCTCAATACCGTGTCGCATGATCTCGCAGTAGTAATTTTCCTTACCGAAAATCTCCTGCATCTCACGTACCGTGGCGACCGCGTCATCCCAGCGACCGAAGCGAAGCAAAGTGTTAATCTCACCCGCGGCACAACCGGTGGTCCCGATCAGGCCCTTGCCGTATTTCTGAAGCAGCTCGCGGTCGATGCGTGGCTTGTAGAAAATGCCGTCGGTGTATGACATGGTCGACATTCGAAAGAGGTTGTACATGCCTTCGGTGGTCTTGGCCAATAAGGTCATGTGGGTATAGGCACCACCCGAGGAAACGTCGTCGCGGCCCCCGTCGCCAAAAGCGACGCGAGTGCGGTCACTTCGATGAATCCTTGGAGCCACATAGGCTTCCATTCCGACTATTCCCTTGACGCCATATTTGTCGGCCGTCTTTAGGAACTCATATGCCGCATGAAGGTTTCCGTGGTCGGTTACCGCGATTGCCGGCATGCCCAGATCTTTGGTCGCCTTGATGAGCTCACCGACGCGTGCTGCGCCGTCCAGAATTGAATATTCGGTGTGTACGTGAAGGTGCACAAAGGACTTATCAGACACGTTTCACCTCACATATTTTCAGGGCGGGACATAAGAGTAACCCGAAAACCCGACAGTCGCCCACTAGCCACGCAGTAGTTCGAGAACCGCACTCAATTCGGCAGGATAACTGCTCTCAAAAGTTACCTGTTCGAACGATATTGGGTGTTCAAATGAAAGTTTGATTGCGTGAAGCCACTGGTGATCCAGTTTGAGCTTAGAAGCTAGAACTGGGTCCGCGCCGTACATGGTGTCGCCTACCAGCGGGTGCCGGAACGCCGAAAAATGTACACGAATCTGGTGAGTGCGCCCAGTCTCCAAAATAATCTCGAGCAGTGACGCCGAACGAAATGCTTCGACGGTCTCGTAGTGAGTTACCGAAGGTTTTCCATCCGGGTGCACCTGAAACTTGAATTCGGCTTTTGGATGACGCCCGATTGGCGCATCAAAAGTTCCAGCAGAAGGATCTGGATGCCCCTGAACCAGCGCGTGATAAACCTTGTGCACGGTTCTGTCTCGGAAAGCTTGTTTGAGACGCGAATAGGCAAGTTCGGTTTTAGCCAGAACCATTAACCCGCTCGTTCCAACGTCTAAGCGCTGAACAATTCCCTGCCGCTCGGCAGCACCGGAAGTGGTTAGTTGAACACCGAGCCCCAATAACGCTCCAGGAACAGTAGGTCCGTCCCAGCCCACGGATGGATGGGCAGCCACCCCTGCCGGCTTGTCTACGACAATGATGTGGTCGTCTTGAAAAACAATCTTGAAATCCGCCACGTGGTCTGCATGAATCAAGAGTGGATCCGGCTTTGTTTGAAGCTCGACCTCGACGATCGTATCGGCAGACAGTTTGTCACTTTTCCCAAGAGCCTTACCAGCAACCGACACCAGGCCAGCATCTAGCAACTCTGCCACAGCCGTTCTGGATAGACCCAAAGCCTTGCTCAGGCCGGCATCGGCTCGAGAGCCACCCAAACCCTCGGGAATGTAAACAGATTTGATTTCGGTCATTATCGACCTAGCTTGACTCCACGCATAACCAGGATGACTACTGAGGTCATGGCGAACGTAATGCAGATGTCAGCAACGTTGAACACTGGGAAACCGAAAGGTAGTTGCAGAAAGTCGACCACGTGACCTTCCGGAAAACCCGGTGATCGCGTCAGTCGATCCACGAGATTTCCCACGATTCCACCTAGCAGTACCGAAAGTGTTAGTGACCAGGCTTTTGCAGTGGTCCTGGTAATCAGCCAAATCACCACAAGCGCCGCGACACTTGAAATCACTGTAAAAATCCAGGTGGCACCGAAGCCAATCGAGAACGCAGCCGAATCGTTCCAAATTAGGAAAAACTGCAGCACCTCTCCAACAAACGGCACCGAACGGAACTTTGGAAGGTTCTCGATGGCCAGGTTTTTTGTCCACTGATCAAGCGCAATTAGAACTACTGAAATCAGCAGATAAGCGAGTGGTGCTTTCGATTTCTTTTTTGCCACGACTAGGCACCGAGCATGCCCTGGTTGCCGCGAGGCGCAGAGCTTGGTGCTTCCAGGTCGCGCAGCTGACTCTCGATGAAGCTGCGAATGCTGGCGCGGTAATCATGTTCGTACTGTCGAAGCTCTTGGATTGAGTGCTCGATGAGCGCCTTTTCCTGCTCTAGTCGGCTGACCTCGGAACGCTGGTTTGCTTCGG